>JALNZD010000076.1 GCA_023229505.1 Bacteroidales bacterium
ATATTTTTCTCTGAAGCTAAATTTTCATCGAAATCCAGACAGGCATTTTTCCAAAGTCATACTTTTACCGATAATTATTATTTTTTCAATTTATATTAATGTCCCTTTTTAGAGGGGGCTCAACTTTCAATCTTCAAACTTATACCCAACTCCTTTGATGGTCTTAATGTTCGGGGTTCCGAGCTTTTCCCTGATTTTCCGCACATGGACATCGATCGTCCGGTCGCCAACGATCACATCATCCCCCCAAATGATGGAAAGGATCTCTTCCCGGGGAAAAACCCTGTTGGGCCTTGAAGCCAGCAAGCTCAGCAACTCAAATTCCTTCCTCGGCAAATTATACTCCTGTCCATCTTTTCCATTATTGCTGGTGTGAACTTCGTAACCCTATTTGCGGAGATTATAACCCAGGAATTCCAGGATATCCGGTTCGTCATCCACCAGAAGGATTTTGTACTGTTCCATTGTGAAGAAACAAATTTGGTGTAAGTTTCAATTAATACTATAATGACGAAAGTATAAAAATTAAGGGTGCTATTCTATCATGAAAATTTTTTCCGGGCCCTTCTGCCTAATTTTACGATCTTTGGGCAGAAATCATAATCTTTGGTATTTATGCGTGAAACCAGGGTCCTTATCATTTTCATCTTATTAATTTTTATAGTTTTTCCGGCCAGCAGCCAGCAGTTCAATGGCGGGATCATTGCCGGGGTGGCGGGGACCCAGGTAGCCGGTGATACATACTCTGGTTTTCACAAAGCGGGGATTTTCGCCGGGGGCTATGTAAACCTGCAGATCAGCAAACATTCGGCTTTTCAGATGGAGCTCGAATTTTTCCAGAAAGGCAGCCGTGAAAACCCTGATTCATCAAATAATTTTAATCAATATCTTTTCCGCGTTAATTATGTCGAACTGCCTGTCTTATACCAATATATTATCAGCAAGCGGTTTAAAGTGGAAGCCGGCCCTTCCCTGGGTTTTCTGGTTAGCTATTATGAAGAAAATAACTATTATGAAATTAAAGGTGGAAACCGCCCGGCCAGCGTAACTTTTCAGATCAACGCCGGCTTGTATATTTATTTAGCTAATCGCCTTATGTTCAATATCCGCACTAATAATTCACTCCTGAACATCCGCAGTGACAATGCTACGGGGGATATACTCAGGATTTTTCCAGGAAATTATGGCCAGTTCAACGATTGCCTCGTGATGAGCTTTATTTATCAATTCAAGCCGGCCTGGTAAACCAGTACATTTCTGTTTTGATCAAGCTAAAGATTGGTTGTCTTTCAAAAAATGGATGTTCCTTTTCAACCCGATGAACTTCGATCTTTTCACCGCCGATTCCCTGAAAAGATCATTGAACTGATCCGTGGTAAGTTGTTCCCATCTTGTTTTTGTCATCTCCCGCAAGGCTTGATCTGGCCGGAAAGCGTCTTCGGAATTGGCTTTTGCCTGCCTGTTCCATGGGCAAACATCCTGGCAGATGTCGCAGCCGAAAATCCAGTCTTTAAAGTTGTCTTTTTCTCCTGTTGGTAATTCTCCACGGTATTCGATGGTATAATAAGAGATGCATTTCCTGGCATCGAGCATACGGGGTTCGATAAAGGCGCCGGTTGGGCAGGCTTCGATACAGCAGGCGCAGCCGCCGCAAAGGTCATTGACCTGCTGCTGATCATATTCCAGTTCAAGATCGGTGATGATCTCACCAATGAAGACAAACGATCCGAGCTTTGGATGAATCAGGCAGGTATTTTTTCCTATCCAGCCCAGGCCGGCCCTTTCAGCCCATGCTTTATCCATGACCGGCGCTGAATCGGTGAAAGCACGGGCCTGGAATTCACCGGCACGGGCCCTTATTTCTTCAATGAACAGGTTGAGCCTGTCCCGGATCACCAGGTGGTAATCCTTCCCGTAGGCGTATTTGGCGATTTTATAGTTGTTTTTATCCGGGAGGTGTTCTCCAGGTAAATAATTCATCAGCACTGATATGACCGATCTGGCATCAGGCAATAAATGCCGGGGATCCAGCCTTTTATCGGAATACCTGGTCATGTAGCCCATCTCACCATGATATCCTTGCATGAGCCAATGATTTAATCTCTTTTCCTCTGATTCAAGGAATGTAGCTTCGGAAATACCGCAGGCGGCGAATCCGAGTTCTGAGGCTCTTGTTCTGATCCACTGTGAGATTTCGTGATGGCGCGTAGTTTCCAATCGGCCGGGATTTCAGAATAATTTATCCTGCTTTGGCAGCATGCCTTTGCCGAGATGCCGGTATGCCAGTTCGGTCACCTCCCTGCCACGCGGGGTTCTCATCAGGTAGCCTTCCTGGATGAGGAACGGTTCGTATACTTCTTCAATAGTTCCGGATTCTTCCCCTACGGCTGTGGCGATGGTATTGATCCCGACGGGGCCTCCCTTGAATTTCTCGATAATAGTAGTGAGGATGCGGTTATCCATCTCATCAAGTCCGTGCAGGTCGACATTCAGGGCTTTCAAGGCAATCTGGGCGATCTCAATAGTAATCGTTCCGGTACCTTTGATCTGTGCGAAATCCCTGACCCTTCGCAGTAACAGGTTGGCGATCCTGGGCGTCCCGCGGCTGCGGCGCGATATTTCCCTGGCAGCTTCCTTTGCAATGGGCACATTTAATATCCTGGCCGAACGGTAAAGGATCGATTCCAGGGTTTCGGCATCGTAATAGGATAAACGCATATTGATCCCGAAGCGTGATCGCAGCGGTGCGGTAAGCAAACCGGATCGGGTCGTAGCGCCGATGAGAGTGAACGGGTTCAGCTTGATCTGGACGCTGCGGGCATTAGGGCCGGTTTCGATCATGATATCGATCCGGTAATCCTCCATCGCGGAATAAAGATATTCTTCCACCACCGGGCTGAGGCGGTGGATTTCGTCGATGAACAGCACATCATTTGTTTCCAGGTTGGTCAGCAACCCGGCCAAGTCGCCCGGCTTATCCAGTACCGGCCCGGAAGAGATTTTTATGCTTACTCCAAGCTCGTTAGCTATGATGTAGGATAGCGTAGTTTTCCCCAAGCCTGGAGGGCCATGCAGGAGAACATGGTCGAGGGCTTCCCCGCGCTGCCTGGCGGCCTGCACGAAAATCGTCAGGTTATCCTTCACATTCTGCTGGCCGGCAAAGCTGGAAAAGTCGGCCGGCCGGAGGACCTGTTCGGCTTCTCTTTCTGCAGGAGTCAGGAACTTTCCTGATGGATCAAGATTATCATTCATCATCCGCTATTTGATGAACAAAAGTAAGAAATTAGTTCCAGTGGAACAGTGGAATAGTGGAACGGTGAAACGGTGAAACTCATTTTTTTTCTCTTCTTTTCGTCAGTTTGTTACCCCGTTTGATGAAAATAATATTTATATTTCTTATTTTTACTGAAAATTGTGTTTTCAAACGGCCAGGTCATGAAACAGATTATTGTCGCCATCGACTTTTCCAAGACATCGATCAATGCACTGATCTTTGGTATTCATCTTGCCAATAAGGCCAAGGCAGATGTTCAGATGGTCTGGGTAGACAACACCACCAGCGAGGAAGTTGTTTTTGAAGGATTCGCCCATGAGGAAAGAAACGAGAAAGTCGCGCTGCTGAAAGAGTTGCAGGATAAATATTCAAAGAGCCTGAAAGGGGGTAAGCTTGACTACAAGACCCGTAAAGGAAAGGTTTACATTGAAATAGCCCAGCAGGCTAAAAGTGTCAATGCCGACCTGATCATAGCCGGAACTCATGGCGTTTCCGGGTTTGAGGAATTCTGGATCGGGAGTAATGCATACCGGATTGTGACCAACGCCCCTTGCCCGGTAATTACGCTACGGCACGATTTTAAGGGCGGTGATATCCATAAGATCATAATCCCGATTGACAGTTCCCAGGAAACCCGCCAGAAGATTCCCGTCGCTTCGCAGGTTGCAAATCTTTTTAAATCCGAGATACATGTTCTGTCGCTTTATTCGACTTCGCTTAAATCAGTGCAGAAAAGAGTCGATAATTATGCCAAACACGTGACCGATTATTTCAAGGAAAGAAAGATAAAGTTTGTCGCCGTTACGAAAGAATCTGATAATATAACCAGGACCACTATTGATTATGCTGAAGCTGTCGGCGCTGATCTGATCGCTATCATGACCGAACAGGAAACAACAACAGCCAATCTTTTCCTTGGGCCTTACGCACAACAAATGGTAAATCATTCTCCGGTCCCGGTGCTGAGTATGAGGGCGAAAGAATTAGTATCCATTACAACTGGTGCATGATCATGAGGTTTAAATCGATGATAGGGCTTTTTTTACTGTTACAGATGGCGTCATCAGCACAATATAATTCTGATGGCCGCGTAGTTGTGATACAGGATAAATTGGTTGATACCGTTTTACATCAATATGAAGCCCTAAGATTGAGGATAATGGAAAACCCTGATAATAAAGCTATCCCGGGATACCGGATCCAGATATTTTCTGATTCAGGGATTAATTCAAGTGACCGGGCAAAACAGGCCAGGGATCAATTCCTGTTCATGTTCCCTGATATCCAGGCCTATGTCAGCTGGAAAACGCCTAATTACCGTGTGAGGGTCGGGGATTTCAAGACCCGGCTTGAAGCAGAAAAGGTATTACAAACGATAATTTTTGATTATCCCAATGCATGGGTGATTAAAGATGAAATCAATTTTCCTTTAATGAACTAAAAACCTGAAATATGAAAAAGATACTGGTTGCCATTGATTTCTCGGAATGTTCCTTCAATGCCCTGGAACACGCGATTAACATTGCTAATAAGGCAGAGGCGGATGTGGAAATGATGTTTGTGATCAAACCTGATTCTTCCAGGGAAATATTTACGGAAGGCCCTCAGACTTTATCATCCATGGTGAAAGATAAATTTGATGAGCTGCTGGAGAAATATCAACCTTTGTTGATGAGTAACAATAAATTAAGTTATCTTATCAGGGAGGGAAAGGTATACCATGAGATTGTCAAGGAAGCAGACCGGAAAGATATCTTTTTGGTAATGGCCGGTACCCATGGTGCATCGGGATTCGAAGAGTTCTGGATCGGGAGTAACGCCAATCGCATCGTCAGCGCATTGAGAAAACCTGTAATTACGATCAGGGGAGGAGTAAGCGTCAACAGAAACCTGGAAAGGATCGTGCTTCCGCTTGACAGCACCCCCGAGACACGGCAAAAAGTGCCTTTCTCAGCTTATATGGCTAAAATATTCAATGCCGAAATTCATATCCTGAGGCTTTACTCTTCCAATGTGCAGGCTATTATCAGAAGGATCGACAGTTATGCCGAACAGGTAGTGAAACATCTGGAGGAAGAAAATATCCGTTACGTGCTTGAGTCAGTTCACGCAGTGAATCTGACCGAATCAACCGTTGAATACGCCCTGAAAATCAATGCAAACCTGATATCCATTATGACGGAACAGGAGATATCAGCGAGAAACCTTTTACTCGGGCCTTATGCCCAGCAAATGGTGAACCATTCACCTATCCCTGTTTTAAGCATTCACCCGAAGGATTTGCTGGTTTCGCTAAGCAGGTAGATTAATTTCTATCGATGCAGTTAAGGTCTTCAAAAGCTGTTTTGAGCCTTTTAATGAGGGTTAATTCACCTTCACGGAGCCATTTGCGTGGGTCATAGTATTTTTTATTCGGCTTGTCTTCCCCTTCAGGATTTCCGATCTGACCCTGCAGGTAATCTTTGTATTTGTCATTATAATCATGGATGCCTTCCCAGAATGCCCACTGGGTATCGGTGTCGATATTCATCTTGATTACCCCGTATGAAATAGCTTCGCGGATTTCCCCCTGGCTGGAGCCTGATCCGCCATGGAAAACGAAATTGACCGGTTTTGGCCCCGTCTTCAGCTTCTGCTCGATATATTTCTGGGAATTATTAAGGATGACCGGCTGCAATCTTACATTTCCCGGCTTATAGACCCCATGGACATTACCGAAGGATGCGGCAATGGTGAAACGTGGACTTATCTTCATCAGTTCGCTATAAGCATATTCCACATGTTCCGGCTGCGTATAGAGTTTTTTACTGTCAATACCGGCATTATCAATGCCATCTTCCTCACCACCGGTCACACCGAGCTCAATTTCAAGGGTCATGCCGATCTTAGCCATCCGTTCGAGGTATTTTTTGCTGATAGCAACATTATCTTCAATGGGTTCTTCCGACAAATCGAGCATATGTGAGCTGTAAAGCGGTTTTCCGTATTGTTTAAAGTGCTTTTCCCCGGCTTCCAGCAAACCATCGATCCAGGGCAGGAGCTTTTTAGCCGCATGGTCGGTATGCAGGATGACAGGAACTCCGTACATCTCTGCCAGCAGATGAATGTGCAAAGCGCCTGCAATTGCACCTGCTATTGCTGATTTTTCCTGCTCATTGGAAAGCCCTTTGCCGGCATAAAATGCAGCGCCACCATTGGAAAACTGAATGATTACAGGTGAATTAACCGTTTTAGCTGCTTCCAATACCGCATTCACGCTATTTGTACTTACGACATTCACCGCCGGCAAAGCGAACTGATTGGCTTTGGCCAGCTCAAATATTTTTTTGACATCATCCCCGGTAATCACACCCGGTTTTACATGATCTAATACTCTGGTTGACATATAATTAATTATTAGGTTAGACAATTTAAGACGCTGCAAAGTTATAACTATTCCCTTTTTGCTTACCTTTGCAACCTAAAATTAAGTTCAAAGTTCAAAGTTCAAAGGGCAAAGTTGAAGATATAAGTTATTAAGTTGAGTATTCTTCATCTTTTTGAACTGCTTCACTTAAACTTTACCCTTTGAACTTTGAACTTTGAACTTTGAACTAAGGATGGTCCCGTGGCTCAATTGGATAGAGCATCAGATTCCGGTTCTGAGGGTTGGGGGTTCGAGTCCCTTCGGGATCACTTTCTCCTTCATCAAATACTTGCATTTAAAAAAAGCATTATCTTTACATTCCTTTTCTAAGAGCCGCTAATTGATACTTTACTGACAACAAGATACTTATAGATTTTTTGCTTATTTGTAATCAATTTAAATAACAATATGATCAATAAAATTTTGGTCGCCAACAGGGGGGAAATTGCAGTCAGGGTGATGCGATCGTGCCGGGAGATGGATATTTTTACGGTGGCAGTTTTCTCTGATGCCGATGGGGGCGCGATGCATGTCCGTTATGCAGATGAAGCCTATCATATCGGCCCTTCTCCCTCTGATGAAAGTTACCTGAATATTGACAAGATCATTGAGGTCGCCAAAAAGTCCGGGGCTGATGCCATCCATCCCGGGTATGGATTCTTATCGGAAAATGCTGCTTTTTCAGATCGATGCAAGCAGGAAGGGATCATTTTCATTGGACCGTCCGGTGATTCCATCCGGATGATGGGCGACAAGATCACAGCCAGGCAAACAATGATAAAATCCGGAGTACCCGTGGTTCCGGGCACTACCGAGCCTATAGGGGATGAAAATAAGGCATTGGAGGTCATCCGGAAAATCGGATTGCCGGTAATGATCAAGGCCTCAGCCGGCGGAGGCGGAAAAGGCATGCGGCTGGTAAAAGAAGAGAGCCAGGTACTGAATTCGATCCGTGCCGCCCGCTCTGAAGCGCTTGCTGCATTTGGTAATGATGCGGTTTACATTGAAAAGTATATTGAATCTCCCCATCATATCGAGTTCCAAATACTTGCAGATAATCATGGCAATATGATCCATCTCTTTGAGAGGGAATGTTCGGTCCAGCGACGTCATCAGAAAGTGGTCGAAGAAACACCTTCACCGTTACTGACCCCTGAAGTCAGGGAAGAGATGGGGAGGGCTTCTGTTGCAGCTGCTAAAGCTGCTGCTTATTCAGGTGCCGGGACTATCGAGTTTATCGTGGATGAAGACCTTCATTATTACTTCCTCGAAATGAATACCCGCCTCCAGGTTGAACACCCCATTACCGAAAGGGTTGTCGGTGTTGACCTGGTGAAGGAACAAATCCGTGTTGCCAATAATGAAATTCTTGCCTTACAGCAGAAAGACCTTAAACAAAGAGGGCATGCTATCGAATGCCGGATTTATGCCGAAGATCCTGACCGCAACTTCATGCCAAGTCCTGGTGTGATCAAGCATATTACCGAGCCCCATGGATTGGGTGTCCGTTGCGATGGATACGTTTATGAAGGTTATGAAATCCCATTATATTACGACCCGCTCATTTCCAAACTTATTTGTTGGGGAAAGACTCGTGATGAAGCCATTGCCAGGATGAAAAGAGCTCTGTATGAATACAAGATCACGGGGGTGAAAACTTCCATACGATTGCTCACCAGGATCATGGATGCACCCGATTTCAAAGACGGGAAATACAATACCCATTTTATCGAAAAAAACCATGATTTCCTGTTCACTCCTCCCCCGATCAACCCACGTGTGGAAGATGTGGCCATCATGTCCGTCTTCATTGATTATCTTGGTAAGGTAGATAATTTCCAGACGAAAGTGTTGGCTAAAAATGGCAAAAGCAACTGGAAAGAATGCGGGCGGAGAAAGAATATGTTTTCGTATTGAAAAAGTCCCCAACTTAAAACTTGAGCCCCCTCTAAAAAGGGACATTAATATAAATTGAAAAAATAATAATTATCGGTAAAAGTATGACTTTGGAAAACTGCCTGTCTGGATTTCGATGAAAATTTAGCTTCAGAGAAAAATATTCAC
>JALNZD010000077.1 GCA_023229505.1 Bacteroidales bacterium
CAAATGATCCTCTTCGATCAAATCATCAAGATAGGGAGGCAATAGCAGACCTTGGGTCTGCTGATAATCTTTAAACTTCTTGTATCGATTATGTACCATGAATCTTGTTATCTTTGTTCGAAGATAAGAAAAGTAATTTTATCTAAACATTTGATATACAAATAGTTATAAACATTCTTATTAACAATCCTCTTTACTAAGAGCCCTTAGTTTTGATACACCCTCTTGGGGATAGGGGCTGTCAATCCGTGATCAACGTGATAGATCCCCTCAGCTCCCTGGGTCTGATCCCAAAAAGGGTGATCTCATAAACCCTGCAGACATAAAAATAAACCCCGTCGCTGCATTTGGCACCGTTTCTACTGTCTCTGCCATCCCAATTAATATCAGGATCCTCCGTTTCATAAACGATATTGCCCCAGCGGTTAAAAATGGTCATATCAACACGTTCTACCGAGGTATAAGGAAATGGGTGGAAAATATCATCATAGCTATCATCATTAGGAGTGAAAACGTTGGGAAGAGAGTAGACCGAACAGGTATCATTATCAATGCAGACCGGGTTACTGAATTCGCTCTGGTTTCCAACCGAATCTATAGCCACGACAGCATAGCAACCCGCGATATTTCCATTATTAAAATGCTCATAAGTGATTATATAGGCCGGGCTGGTCGAATCAAGGAGGACGAAATCGGTTCCTTGAAGAGGTGAGAAATAGATATGATATTTCAACACATCATCAGCACAAATGGTGTTTGGGTTAGTCCATTTCAAGGTATTGACGGCCAGGTCACAATTGGTTTCCACCGTCAGTTCGGGAGAGCAGGGAGGTTCATTATCGTATGGGCTTCCGCAAACAACCTGTGAGAAATTAATTATAGGATCTACAAAGCCGCTGGCTGTGTAACCTCCGACACTCTTAACGTAATAACAATATTGTTTCCCATTGATGAGCCCGGAATCCTGGTAAAATGGCTCCACTGTAAAACCGATCGAATCATAAGTTGATAATCCTTCATCTTTCCGGTAGATCACATAAGAATCGTTTATCCATGGCACATTCGGTTGGAAAGAGAGATTTATTTCTTCATCGGTTTCTGCTAGTTCAAGGAAGATGGAAGCAGCAAGCTGGCTGTTCCCGATAAAACCGAAAGTCAGGCTTTCAAGTGAAACCCGGTAACTGTAGGGGAATCCGCTGTAATTAAGGTCAATCCCGTTATCAATGAAGATGGTGTCGTCCAGCCCGGGGAATGTGGCGACCGGTTGAAGATCTCCGCCCACCGCGCCTTCCGACCGGTAGAGAACATACTGGTAAGGCCCGGGGATCTGGATGGTATCAAGTTCTGTCGGTTTTGACCAGGCAATAAAACCCCTGCCTGCCTGCAGATCGGTGCTGTCGTTGCTCACATTGGTAATAACCGGTATATCGCGTTTCAAGGTAGCACAGGCCTCCAGTGAAGCGTAACTTTCAGCGCCATCAATGAAAAAAGCTGTAACAATATAACAGTATTGATTGCCATGTATAAGCCCCATGCCATTATCGTCATCAATATAGGCTGTATCATCTATACCTGAATTTTCATGAATCAAGATATACCCCGTAGAAGCAGGCACTCCTGTCTGGCAAACATCATGGACAAACCCATAAAATCCAATGCGTCGGTAGATCCTGTAACCAATTGCTTTGTTACAAGGAACCCTGTCCCAATTAAGCCGTATAGTGCTTCCGACAGCTTCGGCGGTAAGGTTTTCAGGTGCAGGTGAAACGACAGTGATGGAAACTGTCTTATAACTGACAAGGTTGATCGGGTAAGCATCATCGGTTGCTTTAAAGAACAGCTGGTATGGTTGCTTCTGGACGTGGGCGCAGGTCGTATTCCATGAAAAGGTAGTCATAACTGTATCATTCCCCGCTGCAGGATCAGGTTCTATTGTTGCAGGAGATTCCGTAACTTCAAAAGGCCCTCCTGTCGCAGTAAGGGAAACCATATCCCCATCGATGTCATAAGCAGTAATATCAAAAGTCACCTGTTCACCTGCTGTGACGCAGGTATCAATCAAAGAGACGATTACAGGCGGATTATTATTGCAGGCAAGGATCTCGATCTGCATATCCCTTGTCAGGCCGCCGATTCTGGTTCCATTTCGCCATTCGTCAATCACAAAGGCAATATTATATTCACCCTGCATGACAGGGGTATCCCATATTACATCACCAGTAACGGGATTGATTGAAAAGGAATTACTTGCAGTAGGTTGTGTAAACCCGGGAATATCAATCCCGCCGGTGGTTTTACAGTTTACCAGCCGGTAAGAGAGACTGTCACCATCAACATCATAAGCACCGGGATTGTGGATAAAAACCTGGTTGACACATCCTACATCAATCGGAGGGTTCAACAGGGTAGGGGAATTATTGTAACCGAGAAAAGGATTTATGACCATTTCGGTCTGGACGTACATCGGCACGTTCACGGAATTGGGGATATTCACCACGCCATAGTTCCGGTTAGGATCTTCCATATACAGGGTATATGTTCCGGGTGAACTGTATGTGTGCCGATTAGTAGTGGCATCTAAATCCGGGTTATACTCATAAACATTCAGGGTGATATTATCGGCAAGGGCGGTCTTCTGGGTCCGCTTCAGCGTGCTGCTGGTCCCATCACCCCAGAAAATATCGAGGTACGGTCGGTCGGCCGGGCTTGGCGTAAAGGTATAAGTAATGATCTTTGCTTCATAAGTAAGGCCTGAAATGTGCCTGTAAGTGATCTCGGCAGCCCTTTGATGAGTGGCCATTGCCTGGATAAAGCCAAACAAAACAAGAATGCATATAAACAAAACCTTTTTCATTACTGTTAATCCCTAACAAGGTTCAAATTTAGATAAAATCTCTGCTTCAGGAGTTTCCTCTCGAGAATTATATATATAACGAACCGTCGTTATGCAGCAAAAAATATTCCGTAAAGTAGTATATTTGTCTAAAATTAAAATTGTTGAGTGAGCAAAATTTAGATATTGATGTCGATAAAGTCGTCAGATACTGGATAGAAACATCCGATGAGGATTTTCAAACGATGTTACATTTATTTGATTCAAAATCTTATGCATGGTCATTGTTTTTAGGACATATTTCGGTTGAAAAGTTACTTAAAGCTTATTATGTTAGCAAAAATAAAAAGCACGCTCCTTTAACTCATAATTTATACAGATTAGCTGAAATTAGTGAGCTTAAATTGACCGATGAATACGCTGACTTGCTTGACAAGATTACCTCATTTAATCTAAACGCCAGATATGATGATTACAAAAGGGAGTTTTATTCCTTGTGCACGGTTGATTTTACGAAAGATTGGATTGGAAAAATTAAAAAGATCAGGTTATGGATAAAACAGATGCTTTAAATATTGCTCAAAAATATGCGAATGCTGTAAATGCAAATTATGAGTTCATCAGGATTTTTCTTTTTGGTTCATATGCAAAAGGAAATTATAACGATGATAGTGATATTGATATAGCGGTGGTGTTTAAAGATTATAGCAATTTGATTGATATGCAATTGGAATTGATGCGATTAAGACGAAAGATTGATAGTAGGATTGAGCCACATCCTTTTAGAGAATATGAGTTTGAGCTATCTAATCCAATTGTGAATGAGATTATTAAATACGGAAAAGAGATCAATATCAACATATCCTAAAGGCAGCCTGAAGCATCTTATCTTCGATTAAAACGCATCAGGCAGGAAGTGACAATTGTATTAAGATGAGACCATAATATTAGATTTGCCGAAAAAAATTTACCTTGCAATAAGGAACTTCCCAGTATAAACTACTCTTTGTCTCTCCCGGATAACCAATAGGTAAAGACCTTGTGGAAGGTTTGAAATATTAAAATCATACGATTCCGTAATCATCGGCACTTTAACTCTATCCACAAGTTTTCCAAAGACATTAAATATTTCTAAATCTCTATCCGGGAACCAATTCGGCCTGTTTTCATGGAATAATATATGAATCCGGTCTGACGCGGGGTTCGGCCATATCTTCAAACCTCCATGCTCCCATGCCTCCATGCCCCCATGCTCTTCATGAATTCCAACAGTTGTATCACAACCTGATGAATCACATCCAATGCTGTCCAGTTTCTGCACCCAGATGGATTGCTCCCATTCGGGATCACCTAAAGCCATACCTGTAATGATTATTCCATTATCGGATGTGATCCTGAGATCATTAAGGTGGTTTTCAAATGTAGGATAATAACTGTATCGCCTCATCCAGATACTATCACCATTTTCCTTTGTTTTTAATATCCAACCATAATTACCAAATCCGTCAGCAAAAGCACCTGTTCCAGAAACGATAATACTTCCATCGCCCAGTTCCTCTATTGTAGAACACCACCCCAGAAATGTCGTATCACTATACTTCCTTTCCCAAAGCATATTTCCTGCAGTATCTGTTTTAAATAACCATACTTTATGATCCGGGTAATCCGGATGTGGTTGTGACACAGCATAGGTGCTCCCAACGAGATAATTACCATCTTGAGATAGAAAAACTACAGAATGCCCGTCATCAAAGATACCTCCATAATATTTAATCCATATCTGGTTTCCAAGGCTATCTATTTTTAGAAGACCTGGATCCCTTAAAGTGTTATTTCCAACTTTTTCTTTATCCAGCCCGATTAAAAAATTTCCTTCAGGCAATTGAGCAATTGTACAACCACCGTCTAACCAATGCAATTGACCGTATGAGTGAGACCATTCTATATTTCCCAAGCTATCAGTTCTTATTAGTAATATATCTTCATCATCTCCTGACACCCGAATCGTACCTGTGATGAGATACCCTTTATCAGGTAATTGTTCACAAACCGTAAAAATGATAGCTGTATAATCAATCGAGACAGTATCACCATAAATTCTGGACCAGAGTGAATCGCCATTTTCATCAAATTTTATCAATAATCCGACATCTCTAATAGAATCTTCTATACTCCCACTTATAACAAATCCACCATCGGATGTACTGATACAACCACGCATTCCACCCGCATAATAATTATGAAAATCTTCCCCATAAGTTTTCCACCATAGTTTGTTTCCCTGGTCATCAATGGAAGTAAGGACAATTTTTTTAAAAATATATTCATTGGATATTACACCACTAACTCCACTAACCACATAACCTGATTCCGTTTCAAGAATACTCAATGCTGCGCTCCAGTTATCATTGTTAAAGCGGTTGTTAAAGTAAGTGTATTGGCCTTTTAAGTCAAATAATCCAAAGAACAATATAAATAAAAATATGAACTTTTTCATATTTCCTTTTTTGAACAATTTTTCAATAAAAATAATGTAAATCCTTCAATAACTTGCTGATCAAACCAATAATAATATTTAGTGTCTGATAAAAATAAACCCTGCCTATTACAGCAGGGTTTAAAAATTTAGAAAAATTTAAATTTTATTGATTGGAATGTAAGCACTTACTTTATCACATTTAATTTCAATACTTTTTCTACTTTGCCATTGATAATTAATTTGATTGTATAGAAGCCTGAACTATAGAAAGAAGTTCTTCTGATTAATTGATTTTGCTGACCCTCAATAAGTCCTTCTTCAATAATCCTTCCTGATGGATCACTGATTGAATATGAGGCTTGTCCTGGAATTCTTTCAAAATAATATTCCATAATGAAATAATCATTACATGGATTCGGATATACGCTGAAAATCTTTTCTTGATCCAATTCAGTAATATAATCCGGATTTTCTGCAGTATACTTTCTTAAAACTGGACCAGATACCGGTAAAATATAAACTTCAGGATAGCTTGCAGAATCAATGTGTTGCAAGATATTTTGAGCCATGATCGCCGGTCGTGAATCATGTTCTGCCATTTGATACAAAACCTGGCGTGATGTATTATCAAGAGAATCCATTGGCTTGCCCTGCTGCATAATATTGCTAACCATTGTATATAATGTCAGGTAATCCTGGTGTTCAATTTCCTGTTCTGAATCCATCACAAATTGATTTGGCAAGTTAGTTAGGACTGTAAATGCATTGGAAATATTTCCTTGCTCCAGGTACCTGTTTGCCAGGTAATAATTGTCATTTAAATTCCCATGATTAGTGATCAAAGAAATGATACTCTCTTCAACTGAAGTTGAATAATCTTCCGCCAAATAAATTTTCATGAGCTTATTGAATGCTAAGGCTCGTTCTTGTTCATACCAGGCAATCTCACTTTCACGTTGTTCCTTTAACGCTATAGAATCCAATCCTTCCATTATCTCTTCCATCATGTAATCTGGCACCGGAGGCACTCTTTGTTCAAGAGCTTCAACCAATGCCTCCTTCTTAACTCCATGAGGATTAGCCACCATAATATCCCTTATCATTGCATTGACTAAAACATTCTCTTTTGCAATACTACTAGACAATACAGTATCGGAAAGGTAGGGAGAGTCTTGCATAAGTTCATCGTAAATATCAAGAGCTTCGGGTTCTGTTGAACTTTCGACTTCATAATTCAATTGTTGGGTATTACCTGCATCGATCCAGAGACTGAGAGCATTTGAGGATGAATCCCTTAAATTCTCCATTAATGTCAATCTTGTCCTTAGTTCTTGTTCATTCAATACAATAGGTGCTGATTTTTTGTGCCCATCACCTAAACTATAATGGGTAGGACAAACATCATCATAAGTAGTATAACGAATGTATCCATAATGCGTGATATTTTGATGATAAAAAGGAATCCATGCATCTTGAGGAGATAGACTATCATGATGGAAATAATAAATCCATTGCCGGGATAAGGTATTATTAAAATCGCTGTATGGGTTATTATTGTTAGCATGAGAAAATAAATTTCCTGCTGGTGCAGTTTTATCTCCGGGAATATATGCCCCTTGATGAATTGAAATTCCCTTGTTTGCTGATGCCGTATCCGCTGTTACAGCAAAATCACCCCTGTTATCGGTACAAATATTACATTTCAACTTTAATCCTGTAAAATTAGAGGTTCCCCTGTTCCTATTTTGTGCCAGTATGCCCATATGTAAGCGGTCAAAAGTGTTGCGGTAGATCATATTCAAATTGTCTTCCGAATTGTTAACAATAATTCCAATACTAAGAATTTCATCTGGGAAAGGATATTCGTCCTCATTATAAAAATTATTTTCCTCAACAGTGTATCCAGTGCAGTTATCTAAATATAATCCACCAAAAATATCGTTCGGACCATGGAATATACTTATATAATAAACTTCGAAATTATTAAATATGATATCTGAATTATTTATGCCTTTACAATAGATGCCTGTTAGGTTATTGAAAAAACCCGAATGATTAACTTTAAACGTTCTTGCAGTAGTAGCATCGGTAGCATGAATACCATAATTCAAATTAGTGAATTTGCTTGAATCAGGGTCTTCGCCAGGATACCAACTTACTGTAAAATCAGCATCATAGCTATAAATTCCAATTCCTCTTTCACTCATTGAAGCTTCTTCTTCCGGTCTGGAGTTAGTAAAGCTACAACCATTAACGTTTATACCTTTTACGCCATCTAAATAAAGGAAATTTTCAGGAATACTTTCATCAGCCAGTTCAGCATCAGTTAGGAATTCCGACTTATGAAAATAGCTTAAATTATCCATTTCAACGCCGGAAACCAAATTTCGGTATGGGAAAAACCTGACCCCAGTTCTGTTATTTATAAAATGGGCATCATCGGTCTGGATGATTCCACCTTCGTAACCGCCAATATATCCTCCTGAACCATTGGATTTTGAAAGAAATACTGCAGTTATCGCATTTTCAATTGTTCCTCCGTCAATAATGGTAATCTTACCTTGTGCTCCGGATGTGAACTGTGAGGCTGTTGTTGTTCCCCAGACTTCGATGCCTTGCCACATGTTTGAGCATGTTCCATGAAGTAACCCATCGTCAATAATCAATTCTGATCCCCGGTCAACAATGATTGCAGCATCTTCACATAAACCAACCTCCCCTTTGATCGTCAGTTTTGCTTGATCTTCAATAAAAACAATTTGATTTATATATTTAATTCCATACCAAGTATCATCTGCTGATATGAATAATGTATCATCGTCTAAAAAAAATTGGTCACATAAAAGAGTGCAGTTATAATTTTCATCATATGGTCCGAGATATGATTTAGAATCATCACAATCACATGAATCTGAACACTCTGGACAAGTATCAGGCTTTATAGCTGTTAGGCCCCAATTATAATAGCCATCACTATCTAAATCTAAACATCGAATATCATCATCATTATAAAGTAACGAAGTTAAAGGAGTAAGCAAAGAATAGTTGAAAAACCTTTTTGCATCTGCAATAACATAATAAAACTCCGTATTATTTACTACTCCCCATTCTTTAGACCACGATTTTGCTTTTCTTAATTGAATTTATTAATTCTATTTGTATTGATATTGCTGTTAATTTCGGGAAATAACTCGAAGAGTTATTCTCGATATTAACAGC
>JALNZD010000078.1 GCA_023229505.1 Bacteroidales bacterium
GCTGTTAATATCGAGAATAACTCTTCGAGTTATTTCCCGAAATTAACAGCAATATCAATACAAATAGAGTTAATAAATTCAATTAAGAAAAGTGAATTCGTGGTCTAAAAAATGGGGAGTAGTAAATTATTCAATGCTACGAAAAACTTGAGATAGAATTTTTACCGCCTGTAACAATTTACACCTATTATAAGAAGAATGATTTTAATCTTCAACTTGAACATAATTATCAGGAAATGGCAGCTAAACTTGCTTACTTCCTGTTTTCAAATAAATGAAAGACCACGCCGTAAATCCAATGCTAATTGCAATCGCAATGAATAGAATTTTCTTATTTATTATAATTCTGTTTTCAGTTTTTCATCTTTCAGGACAGGATTCAATTGACACCATCAAAATAACAAAGCAAAACGGAAACCTGAAGTTTTATAAAGGAAACCAGGAATGTACCTTTCTGGAATTATCGAAGTTTGTTCAATCGAATCCTGAAGCTTACAAATTTTACAAACAAGCTAAATTAAACAGGAACTTTTCCGGGGCCATTTTCGGAATAGGTTTCATAACGACCTGTTATGGACTTCTCTTTGGAATCGCAGAAGGAATAGAAAAAGAAGAATCGTCATTAGTTTGGTCCGGATTAATAGCCGGAGTGGTGGTCGGTGGAGGAATAATGGCACTATCCATTCCTATTGGAAAAGCGTATAAGCAGAATATTACGAAAGCGATTGATTACTATAACACCGGAATACTTCATTCAAAAGTAAATCATACTTTGCTCAGAGCAGGAATTAACGAAAATGGGATCACGCTGCAAATACGCTTTTAAATGAGAAGCAGTCAACTGTTGACTGCCAATTGTTGACTGCTGACTTTACTAAATCCTTGGTATACGAATTGGTAACTCTCGATTATTATCTTATTTGCTTGGGAAACCCAGTACAAGCCGGACGGGGTCTGCCTGAGCAGAACTTTCAGGGGGTTAGTTATTGGGGTGGGTTAGTCTAGCAAACTCATCCATTTGACAGGAATATATACATAGGAAAGGGAAAAGTTAAATCCTGCTGAAAATAAGATATTTAAATTGCTTAAATTTGAGAGTGCTAAACTAGGAGTTTTCTTTACCATTTATTAAGTCATTATGAAAAAACTAATCTCTCTTTTAGTTTTATTTAATGTCTTTCAGGGAGCATTATTTTCGCAGTCCTGCCTGCCGGAAGGCATCACATTTGAAACGCAAGCTCAAATCGACAGCTTTCAGGTAAATTACCCTGGTTGCACTGTTATTGAAGGTGATGTATTTATTGGTCAGTTCGGGCCTAGCAGTAGTATTACTAACTTAGTTGGACTTTCCACTATCACAAGAATAGAAGGATATCTTAGCATTCATTATCTGAGCAATCTCCAGAACCTGGACGGGCTTGAGAACCTCACCTATATCGGGGGCTATCTCATATTTACCTGGAATAATCTTCTCACAGATACAGACGGGCTTGCAAACCTGGATACAATAGGTGGAGATTTGAACGCATGGTATAGTTTTTTTGATGATCTAAAAGGATTTGCGAGCCTGAAATATGTCGGAGGAGATGTGAGAATTCACCAGAATACCGGGATTGGTAGTATGGAAGGACTGGATAGCTTGAAAGTTGTTGGTGGAAGCTTTGATATCGCAGACAATGAAAATATTTACCAAATTAATGGTTTTAATTCATTGGATAGTGTTTATGGCAGGTTGTATCTTAGGAATCCGGAAGTAAAAAGTATAAGCGGATTCAATGGATTAAAATATGTGGGTAACAATTTAATCCTTGAACAAAACGATAGTTTGACACATGTCTCAGGATTTGAATCAGTGGACTATATAGGACAAGATTTCAAGTTACTCAATAATTTCGTTTTAAAGAATTTTGATGGGCTGGGTAATTTGGATTCAATCGGTGGCGCATTGGAATTTTACCAGGCCCCATGCTTGTCGGATTCGGCGCGTTTTATTGATCTCGTATATGTTGGTGGCAGCATGTGGATCAGTTATTGCAACTCATTTAAAAACTTAGCAACTTTCCAGAATCTAAGCTATGTTGGCGGTGAAATGAGAATCGGCCGTAACGACTCCCTTTTTAATCTGACAGGTCTTGATAATCTTTCTTCTTTTGAGGGTGATGTGTTAATTTATTTGAATTACAATATGACAACCCTGGCGGGTTTGGAGGGAATAAATTCCATCGGGGGATGTCTTTATATTAATGACAACGATTCCCTGATTAGCCTGATTAGTTTAGATAATTTGATTTCCATCGGTGGTTACCTTCAAGTTAGTCACAACAACACTCTAACCAGTATGACGGGATTGGAGGGGCTAAATGTTATCGGTGGATACATTGAAGTACATGAGAATGACTCCCTAACGAGCCTGACAGGGCTGGACAATCTTAGTCCAGGATCTATATCAGACCTGAGTATTACACATAATAATGTGTTATCAACTTGTGAGGTACAAAGTATTTGCAATTATCTGGCAAGTCCCAATGGTATTGTTAATATTTATGATAATGCACCAGGATGCAATAATCCACCTGAGGTAGCAAATGGTTGTGCTATAATTCTTCCGTGTCTGCCATTTGGTAATTATTACTTTTTTAGTCAGGATGAAATTGACAATTTCCCCGCCAATTACCCTGAATGCACAGATTTACAGGGTAATGTCCTAATAAGTGGCAATGATATTAATAATCTTTATGGATTAAATGCAGTAAATTCCATTGGAGGAAATCTTGATATTGCGAACAATTCCTCCCTGACAAACCTGACAGGGTTGAACATGCTGACCTACATTGGAGGATCTTTAGAGATTAATGAAAACGACACTATAGCAAGCCTTACTGGGTTGGAGAATTTGGCTTCTATCGGAGGAACCTTACAAATTACTGCTAATCATAATTTGATTAGTATAGCAGGGTTGGAAGCATTGGAATTTATCGGAGGATCACTTTATATTACTGGGAATTATCTATTGACCAGTTTAACTAATATGGAAGTGCTGGAATTTATCGGAGGATCCTTTCAAATTTCTGGTAATTATACATTAAGCAGTTTAATGGGTCTGGAAGCATTGGATTCTATCAAAGGATCCTTTGTTGTCTATAATAACGCAAGTTTGAATAGTTTAACGGGGTTAAATAGTCTGACTTTCATCGGTGGAAACTTAAGTATTGGCAGCACATATTTTGCAGGCAATCCCGCTCTCATTAGCCTAACGGGTTTGGAAGGGTTACATTCCATTGGGGGTACCCTTGAAATTGCTGAAAATCCTGTCCTTATCAGTTTAACGGGCTTGGCTGGATTGACATCGATCGGGGGACGACTTGATATAATATCCAATCCAGTCCTGACGAGCTTAACGGGGTTGGATTCTATTAATGCTGTTACTATCACTGATATAAACATCATTGAAAACTATACTTTATCAATTTGTGAGGTTCAAAGTATATGTGATTATTTGGGAGATTCCAGTGCAATTATTGGGATTTACTATAATGCAAATGGTTGCAACAGCCAGGAAGAAGTGGAATTGGCTTGTGCCACGATATCTGTCAATGATTTAGATCATTTAAACACATTTTCAATTTACCCCAACCCCTCCTTCACCCAGATAACCATCGAAAACACGAAAACTACTCCCAAATTTCAAATTTCCATTTTCAACCTGAACGGCCAGGAAGTGATCAAGCAACAGGTCACAGAATCCAAAACTGTGGTTGATATTAGCACATTGCCACAAGGAATTTATATGGTGAAATTAACCAGCGACGATACGGTGAAAGTATTGAAAATAGTAAAGGAATAGTTCACCTTAAAAGCTTAAGAATCACACTATAGAAGCACGTACATGAAACTTTACTCTCTTAACCATTTTGTTTTACGGATTAGCTAACTTAATAAATATACAAATGAAAACATTGCTACTCTTTGCAAGCCTTGCATTATCAATTAATGCATTTGCACAAAGCAAACATCCAACATTTGACCCGCAACTTCGAACATCAAATCCACGGGAAAATGTTCAGGGTATGATGAAAGATGCAGGAAGCAGAACAACTAACATCTATTCCGAAATAAATTTGGAACAAGATATCAAGCATCAAACAATAACACAGCGTTCATTAATCCAAATCTATGATAGTATTTATTACTGGGATTGGGATATGGATAACGTTGGATGGAAGATTAATTCTAAAGCCGTTGATGTGGTTTATGATGCCAATAATAACCTGACGAGTGAAATATACCAAATGTGGAATGACAGCATCTGGATTAATTGGTATCTCCTTACCTATACTTACGATGCCAATAATTTTAAAGCAGGCTATTCATGTAAACATTATAGTATCGACGGCACTGAAATAACCAGTGGTGATAGCACCTACTATTATTTTCATACGGTTCTTGGAATAAATGACTTGACGGTGCCTTTAGATAATATTAAAGTTTATCCTAATCCCGCATCCACCACAATAACCATAGCACTGCCTTCCACCACCCCCTTCAATAACACAACCTTATCCATATACAATGTTAGCGCCCAGCAGGTCATTTCCCGCCGCATAACGGAACCCATAACGATTCTGGATATCTCTACGCTGCCCCTTGGCGTGTATTTTGTGCGCATAACCACTGCAAAGACGGTGATGGTGGGGAAGTTTGTGAAGCAGTAAAAGTTTGCCACTACATTTTAAATATGTCATACTATGAAAAAGGTCTACGCATTAATAATTGGTCTGTGCATTTCATTTACGGGCTTCTCACAGTCCTGCTTGCCAGAAGGCATAACTTTTTCAACACAAGCCCAGATTGATAGTTTTCCGATTGATTATCCTGGATGTACTGAAATTATCGGCCCAGTTACCATATGCGGAAATGATATCTCTGACCTCAGCGGATTAAGCAGCCTGACATCCGTTGACAACAACCTGGCTATCGGCTGGGAAGATTCCGAAAATCCCTTGCTCACATCCCTGGCAGGGTTGGAAGGCCTGACTTTTGTCCGCACTCTTTATATCGTAAACAATCTTAATTTGAACAGTTTGGCCGGGTTGAACAATCTGGACACCATACAGTGGTTTCTGAGTGTTGTGGGAAATCAGTCCCTCATCAACCTGAACGGACTGGATAATCTGAAATACATCGGGAGCGACATCTTCATCGAAGAAAACAATTCCATGATAAATTTCGCAGGACTGGAAGGCCTTACCAGGATCTCACAGGCCTACGTTTACGACAATCCGGCCCTGGTTGACTTTACAGGTTTAAACAATGTGGATCACTTCTCGGGAATATTCGATATAGTCGGTAATGCAAGCCTTATCAATTTTCACGGATTGGAAAATTTGACCAAGGCAGATCTCTTAAAGGTCTGGTATAATGAAAACCTGGTCAACCTCGATGGATTGCAGGGAGTGACGACCCTGTCTTCTTTTTTAAACCTGGATAATAATCCGTCGCTCGTTGATTTGACCGGATTGGACAATTTGGTTTCCATCGGAGATGATTTATATATTTCAGCCAATGAGTCACTTAGCAGCATTAAAGTACTGGAAAAATTGAATTCAATTGATGGAAATCTTACAATCTCAAGCAATAGTGCATTGACAAGTCTTGATGGACTGGATAGTATTGCCGCCTCCTCTATTAATGACTTACAAATTTCATGGAATAGTAATTTATCAACTTGTGATGTAGAGAGTGTCTGTGATTACCTGGCGGATCCTAATGGTAACGTTTTTATTTTTGGAAATGCTGCAGGTTGTAATAGCGTTGAAGAAGTTGAAAATGAATGTACAGCCGGCATTAATGTTAATAAATTATTAGGCAACCCTATATATATTCATCCCAATCCAGCATCGACCCAAATAATTGTTGAAACATTATTAGTACAAAATAGTTGTCATTATATCCTCTCTGACCTTAATGGTCAGCCGCTTATCCAGGGTCAACTATCACCATCCAAAACGATTGTTGATATCAGTGAACTGGTAACGGGAATATATTATTTGAAAGTGACCAATAATAACTTTGTCAATGTATTTAAGATTGTAAAAAACTGTTATTAATGGTATCTGATTTGAAATCATGAATGGTTCAGTGAGTCCCCGAAGAGCCAGAGGTACCAGATGAAACAAAAGTACCAGAATTACTTGAAGTTCTAATTGAGCCTGAAGTTCCTGTTGTACCGGAGGTTCCTTAATTTTTTTCTTCTTTGTCTTGTTCGTTTCCATTAAGAAATTTTGCTTGACACCTTGAATACTTTATTGAATGTGTTGAATCCTTTAATTTCACGCATCATCCCAGCCCTTATTATATTAAAATCCACAATCTGAACCATCCAATATTAAAAAAGAACATTAATGTTCATTTCTGTCACTTTTTACAATATTTGATACGGGTTTGATATAAGGTATTTGGAATAAATAAAAAACCCCTTACTGTTAGTGAGGGTTTCAGATTTGAACTTGTCGGGATGGTGAGATTCGAACTCACGACCCCCACGTCCCGAACGTGGCTTCATCCGAGACTTTACTAAATCCTTGGTATACGAATTGGTAACTCTCAAATATTATTTAATGTTCGTTAATTATGCCAGTGACGACCGCACGGGGTCTGCTTGAGCAGAACTTTTGGGGGGTTGGTTATGGGGGTGGGTTGATTGAATACTCTCCTGAAGACGAGGGAGATTTATATATAATACAAGGAATAGACTGAATAAATAAAAAGTTCTTTGTGCAATTTGAATATATGGTATAAAACACTTAGAGACTGTTTAAAATTCATATAGAAATTCGATTAACCATTAACCGAATCATGGATAACTGGATAAAAGCGATACCAGATTCGGGTAACCTTTCATAATCTTTAGACATTCTTCGATGAAAAGAAAGCCAGGCAAATGTTCGTTCTACAATCCAGCGTTTGGGCAAGACTTTGAATGTGCCTGTTTCATTTCTTTTCACAATTTCCAGCGTCCATCCAAACTGAAGCCATACCCACTCAATCAATTCACCCATATAACCTCCATCTGCAAATATTTTCCGAATACCCGTAAGGTACTTGTCTTTCAAGGACTTCATAACTTCTCTTGCGCCGACACTATCATGGATATTGGCAGCATGAATAACGATAATCATAACCAAGCCCAGAGTATCAACAACAATGTGCCGCTTTCTTCCTTTGGTCTTTTTTCCGCCGTCATACCCAACATCTCCTTCACAAAGATTACAAGCCTTTACACTTTGGCTGTCAATAATACCAACCGATGGTGTAGGCTTTTTGCCAATACCTATTCTGACTTTTTCTACAAGGAAATCATGCGTCTCTTCGATCAAGCCATCTCTCTTCCACTTACGGAAGTAATAATAAACAGATTCCCATGGTGCATAATCTTTGGGAAGCATTCGCCACTGTATTCCGCTTTTAGTAATGTAAAGAAGCGCATTCATAATATCCCGGAGGCAGTATTTTCTCTTTCTTTGGTTAGGATCAATAAGATTTTCTATAACTTGCCACTGGCTTTCGGTCAAATCGCTTGGATAGGTTTTCATTTTCGTTTATTTTATTGGTTATTACAAACTGAAGAAATCTATCCGCCGGTTGGCGAAAGCCTTTTTACTTATTATTCACATTCGTTTGTTAATCAATATGATCAATAGTTTATCTTAAATTTTTAAACAGACTCTTAATTTTAAAGGCATGAAACTAGCGAAGTTAAATGACACTAGTCCTTGTAAAGATTCAAGTAGGATTATCCACAAATAGTGCATGTTTAACTTTACCATCAATCATATAAAAGAATAATAAAACATTACCAGGTGTAGTTTCGCAGTCGTAAGCCATTTATTTCTTTTTTTACGTCACAAAAATTTTGAAATTATACGTAACCCTTCGGTCTGATGCGTCTTGACTCGTAACGCAAAATTAGTTTTATTTCCGGGGTTTTTATTTCAGATTCTGCGGAAGCAGTTCTTCAAGGCGTTGGATAGAGTGATCCGGGATGCGGGTGAGGACTTTGGTGAGCCAGTCGAACGGCTCGATGTTGTTGATTTTGCAGGTGGCAAAGAAAGAATACATAATGGCTGCTCGCTGGGCACCTTCGTGCGAACCTGCAAACAAATAATTTTTCCTGCCCAGCTTATGTAAAACTTTCCATAAGCTGGGTTATGCACAGTAAATCATTATGTAAAGCGATGTTTTATTACTTGTTAATAGTCAACGCTTTGACATAAAGAATAACGCACATCGCTTTACATAATATTTCATCCATTTAGAAGCTCTTTAA
>JALNZD010000079.1 GCA_023229505.1 Bacteroidales bacterium
TCATGTTGTCTTGGCTCATAGAATAATATTTATTTTGTAATGGTGGGCAGAGCAGGATTCGAACCTGCGAAGGCGTAAGCCATGTGATTTACAGTCACACCCAGTTGACCGCTTTGGTATCTACCCTAGGTAATTATTACATTGTTCACTAATCCATTCCTTGATTAGCAGGAGCAACTTTTTGTCATAATATCGAATATGAATCAAGCCGTACGCCATCTTACCTTGCTTCTCTATCTTATAATCATGACGAACGTAAGGCTTAGTAAACTGATTAATTGAGATGTTGGTTAATTTTGACCAATGCCGAATTAATTCTTTAGGATTTTGATTAGAATAACAATACAAATATACCCTTAGTTTTGATTCATCAATCCCGCAGACTTTACGCAGAAACATCAGAAATATTTGGATCATCGCTTGATTGCTGTTGGCAAAGTCGACGATTCCTTCTCCGGCCCATTGTGATCCTTCGGACCAATACAACATCGTTCCCATTAACTTCAATTTTTCGTGATTTTCTGACAACTTATTATTTATTGTAAAAGTTGGTGGTTTACGATTAAAACGAAGCTGATTCGTTTGCGACATGGTTCTTCTCGGTAATCCATGCTTTCGAAAAAAATAATAAACTGCGTCCATGGATACTTCAAGTCGTTCAGCTAGATCTTTTGCGCTCAGACCGGAAGCATATAATTTTTTTATTTCTTCTAATTTTTTATCGGGAATCGTCGCCATGAACACATTATATCAAATTGAACAGGCTTGTACAAGCTATCCCTATTAGACTACGGCGCCTGTCCTGTTGAATAGCGGGAGTACCGACCCTAAAACATTTTAGATTATAAATAAATACAAAAAAAATCCAAAATCTAAAATCATAAATCTAAAATACTAATTGAGCCGTTGAGCGGATTTGAACCGCTGACCTACTCCTTCTTTTACACCTCTATTTACCTATGGCACATATTAGAGGAATAGACTGTATCTTGAGCATATCTAAATATTTAGACTTAGCTCCCCTTGTCAGTCGTTCGGGCGATCATATCGCCACGGTCTTAGTCTTGTGTCAGACCTTTAACCGTTATTCGGGATTCATAACGAATTTTCATTCGTAATGGGCAAATTTGATTTACCATGGAGTTGCTCTACCAGCTGAGCTACAACGGCACTACTACGCTAAAGCTTCGAAGTGCAGGCACCAATACGCTTGCACATTATATTTTAATTTCTTGGTTTTGTTTTATTCGATTTTAAACATAAAACACCTAACGCCTGACACATAAACCTTCGGGCTTCGTTATGTGTTACGCGTTACGTGTTACGCAAATCAAAGCAAATCAATCTGTTCCTTGAATTCCACTAATTTCTGGTTATCCGGATTGCTTTTCTTTAAAGCTTCATACGACTTTAGCGCGAATTCTTTATCCTTTAACATTATACTCAACCTTAACGCAGTGTCAAGGTAGCGGGGATTCATCGGTTCTAAAATCAGCGCCTGCTTGATGGTGGCAAGCGACTCGGCATGATTATTCATTCCCTCGTAAACCAGCGCCAAGCTGTAACAGGTGGAGCTGCGTTCTTTGTCATAATCAAGCGATTTCAAATATTCTTCCTTGGCAATCTCCAAATTGCCGCTTTTGCTGGCGATTTGCGCCAGTCCTTCATAAGCTTCTTCGTCGCCTTCATGCAGTTTTAAGATATGCTCAAAAGTCTGCTTGGCCTCTTCCAGCTCACGCCGCTCAAAATAAAGCTGAGCCAATTGCTTGAAGGCCTTGATGCTTTTCGGCTCCAGGCTGATGATTTCAATCAATTTTTTTTCAACCGCGGCCAGTTCGTTTTGCCGCCGTAAATTTTCCGCCTCCTCAAATAGCATCTGAATATTTTTTTCCACCTCCTCCGGCAGAACCACCGGTCGTATTTTATAACCCTCCTTCAAATCAATCAACCGATGATACGACCAGCGGAAAAAATCAGTAAACCCGCTCGCCAGCGGCCGCCAAAGTTTGTCAAATTTAACGTTCCATTTCAAAAGGCTCCGTTTCAGACGGCTGGAAAGAATCCGTTCTTTGATACGCGCCTCTTTTTCCGCCGGAATATTGGCCGCGTCCAAGCTGGCGAGCGCCGGAAATTTGCGCACGGCGATATAAATTATCACCGCCAGACTGGCTAAAATTAAAATCAAGGGTATTATTATATACATAAATATTCTATGTTTCAACCGATCCCAAGGGGTAGTGCCCAGCGCTGCCGAATAAGACCATTTTATTATAAACCACTTCTTCCACCGCCTTGATGCTCGGCGACATTAATTTTCGCGGATCGGTTTCGTCCGGATTGTCTTTGCAGGTTTTTTTAAGCGTTTCACTGAAAGCAACTTTGATGTCGGTACCGATATTGATAATGTTCACGCCGCCTTTGATCGCTTGCCTGATTTTCGCGTCTTCAATGCCCGAGCCGCCATGCAGTACGAACGGTATTTTCACTTTTGCCTTGATCTGCCTCAATAATTCCAGGTCAACATCTTCATTCTCAAAAGTGCCGTGCGCCGTACCGATGGCGGCTGCGATGGTATCCACCCCGGTCTTGCGCGTAAACTCAATCACTTCTTGCAGATTGGCTTTCGGAATATCAATTTTACCGCCCCGCTCGCCATGACCGCCGACAATCGCGCCGACCTCGCCCTGCACCCAGACACCCTTGGAGTGCGCCAATTCAACCACCTGTTTGGTCAGCCTGATGTTTTCGTCAAAAGGCAAAGCCGAGGCATCAATGTGGACGGAGGAAAAACCGGCGGCGATGCATTCAAACACAGTCTGAAAGCTGGAGCCGTGGTCAAGATGAAGCGCAATCGGTGCGCCGTCGGCCACGTTCTTGGCCACCGTCGATACAATGTGGGTTGTGGGTTTTAATCCCATATATTTAATCGCGCCCTCCGAAACCTGGATAATAGCCGTTGAGTTGGCGCGAATCACGGCTCGCGCCACGCCCAGAATTGATTCCAGATTATGCACATTAAACGCGCCGATGGCGTAACCGCCCTTTTGCGCGTCTTCGATTAAATCTTTGATATGGACTAACATAAAGTAAAATAAAAAATGAGAAATAAAATATCAAAAATTATGGAGTCCCGCCGGGGCGGGACGGAATAATTTCCTAAATTTTTATCTTTTATCTTTTATTTTTTATATTGTATATTTACTTAATCATCGCTTTCGCCACTTTATAAAACTCCTCCGCGTCCAGACTCGCGCCGCCCACCAGCAAGCCGTCGGTGTTTTCCAAATCCACAAAACCTTTAACGTTCTTGCTGGAAATGCTGCCGCCATAAACGATACGGAAATTGGCCGCCGAAACTTGCGGCCCAAACAGGTCGTTTAAAGTCAGTTTGACGATCTTGTGCGCGTATTCCGCCTCGGCCGGCTCAATCGCGATGCCCGAGCCGATCGCCCAAATCGGCTCATAAGCGATAATCACCTGCTGCTTGTCCAACAGGCTGATGCCGCCGAGCGCCTGCTGCAGCTGGTGCACTAAAACGAAATCGCGCCGATCGGTCTTGCGCTCATTGGCATTTTCGCCGATGCAGACCACCGGGATGAGCCGATCAGTATCCAGAACTGCTTTGGTTTTCTGGTGAATTCGTTCATAATTTTCCAGCAGATATTCGCGCCGTTCAGAATGGCCGACAATCACATATTCACAGCCGGCATCAAGAAGCATGTTGGCTGAAACCTCGCCGGTGTAGGCGCCATACTCTTCCCAAAAAACGTTTTGCGCGCCCAACTTCAAAGGCGAGTCTTTTAAAATTTTTCCTACCTCCAAGAGCGAAATTAAGTTCGGACATATTGCGACCGTGCCCTTTTTGAAACCGGCGAATTTTGCTTTCATTTTTTTAGCCAGCTCTACGGTCTCGGCTAAAGTTAATTTCATTTTCAGATTAGCGATGACAATTTTGTTGCTGCTTAAGTTCATAATAGGAGGATGTTAATTAATTATTTGTTTATAATCTACGAATTATCACCGCTACAGCGGGATCCCGCCTTCTTTGATTTAATATAGGTGGCGGGACAAATCGGTTACGAATTTACGAATTACTAGACACTGCAAACAAATTATTTTCGACAGTAAAATGAAAAAAAATTATTCGTACATTTGTAATAAAATTCGTAATTTCGTAGATATTTCTAATCCGGCCAACGATAATTCTCATATATCCACTCCACCAACCCCCTGGTTTCGCTAAAGCGGGAACTGCGATCAGCGCCGCCGAGCACCACTGAAATAATTTCCTTGCCGGCCTGATTATTGAACTTACTTGCCAGACTGCCGCCCGCCTCGTCTGTATAGCCGGTCTTGCCGCCGATAATTTTTAGCTGTGAGTCGGACGCGAACCGATCCAACAATTTATCAGTATTTTCAACCGTAATTTTGTTACCGGTCAAGGTGGTGAACTCATGTTTCTTGGTAATGCTCGCCTGACGGATATCGCTGATAGCGAAAGCGGCCTGCGCCAGCTTTGCCACCTCCAGCGCGGTGGAAACGTTGCCGTTATCCAGCCCGACCGGATCCTTGAATGCCGTGTTGGCCAGCCCCAGTTCGACAGCCTTGTCGTTCATTTTCTTTACAAAAGCCTCCAACCCCAAGCCGGCAGAATTGACCAAGGCGACCGTCTCGGTATTGCCGGAGGCGACGAGGCTCAAATAAAATAAATCCTTAACTTTAACTTTTTCACCGACTGCAAAATAAGCCTTACTGCCCTCGCGGCGATCCTCTTCTCTGATTTGATAAACGAGTTCCCAACCCGGATTGTGTTCAAGAAAAACCAGCGCGGTCATCAGTTTGGTGATGCTGGCGATTGGCCTGACGCGGTCGCTGTTCTTTTGAAACAAAACCGCGCCAGTGGCAGAATCAATCACGACTCCGTTTTCAGTCGCCAATTTATAGTCAGTTGAAGTGGCGCGAGTCGGTATCAGGCTGGCTTTATCGCGCGCCGCCGGCAAATGATTGGCTGCAAAATTATCTACCGGGCGCGCCGCGGCTTGTAGCGGCAAAAAATTTCTGCCCGCCTCGCGCGCCACCTCGGCCACGCGCGTCTCCAACTGACCTTTAACACCATAATTATCGTATAGCATTGCCAGTATCGGGTTGGTCTTGGCCAGATCAAAGTTTACCGTCCACAAATAGGTTGTCAGGCTGAATAAGATTGAAATCAACATAGTTTAAATCAAGTTTTCTAGCGGGGCAAGCACCATTAGACGACCGAAAATTAAAACTTAAAACGGAACTATCAACTTTAAATATTCTTACTCATATCGTCTAACGGGGCAAGCACCCGGTCAATCGTATCGTCCTGGCTTAATTTTTCATAATCAGGCAGTTGTTTCAAGTCTGCCAGCCCGAGGAAGCGGACAAAATCCATCGTCACCGTGTAATAGGTCTCATTCTTGGTTTTATCGGCTTTGGCCTCAATTAAGCCGCGAATCAGCAGGTTCCGTAAAATCAAACTGCAATTGACGCCGCGGATGCGGTCCAAATCAATCTTGCTTACGGGACCGCGATAGGCGATAATCGTGAGCGCCTCCAGGCTCGGCCGCGAGAGCTCTCCCGTGGTTTCATCTTTAATATATTCCTGGATCAGCCTGGCATTCTCGGGCGAGCTAACCAGCTGAAAGCTGGTCCCATTCTTGATCACCCGGAGGCCTTTTTTGTTTTCCTGATACTGCGCCACCAGCTCCTCGCCGGCCGCCTCCACCTCTTTAGCGCCCGCCTTCATCAGCTCAGCCAAATTCTTCGCCGACATCGGCTTGGCGGAGATGAATAATAAAGATTCAATGCTTGATTTAATATTCATAAAAAATATTTGATAAATCTTGTTTTATTTATAACGTTTTTTTAATTTCTAATTTCCAATTCCTAATTTCTAATTAATGTCCAATTCATAAATTACCAACCAAGAATCAAGCTCTAGTATTGGACATTAGACATTGATGATTTATTAGATATTAGATATTAGGAATTAGAAATTCTATTTATCTCTATCTCCCCAAACAGCTCCGTCTGCTCCACCGCCACTTCTTTTTGCTTAATCAGCTCCAACATGGCGAGAAAACTGACGACAATCTCGGTCTTGGACTGGGCAAATTTTATTATTTTTGAAAACCGAACCATAATGCGTTCAAACAAACTTCCCCTGATCTGGGCAATCTTATCATCAATGCTGATTTTTGGCTCTAGTATTTTTTCGTCCAAATCCATCTCTGCCGGCCTGATCCGGCCAAGCAAATCGTTAAAAACCAGCGCCAGATCCGGCGCGGTAAGTTTTTTGGGCGGCGCAAAAAAATTATCGCCAGAAAAAAGCACCTTGCGATTGAACGGCCGGGAAAACATAAATCGCTTCCTGCCGATAATCGCCTGCACTTTTTTAGTTGCCGTCAAAAATTCCTGATACATCTTCAGCTGATTTTCAAACTCCTTAATATCCTCTTCCTCTTCCGGAAACAGATACGGCAAAAGAGCCTTGGATTTGATCAGAATCAAGCGCGCCGCCACCACCAAAAAATCAGCCATCTCTTCCGGGTCAATATTTTGGGCCTGCCTGATATACTCAATATATTGATCGGCGATTTTCGCCAAACTGATCTGGGTAATATCCAACTCCTCCTGCTCAATCAGTTGCAGCAGGAGCGCCAGCGGCCCGTCAAATTTTTCCAATTTAAAAACCATCTCTAATTCATCGCGAATTTATCGCGAATTGTTACGAATTACTTGAATTAATTATTCTTTTATACTCCAATTTATTCCCTCTAAAATTTACTAAAATCCCCAGCCGTAAATTTTTTGCCTTGAGATACGCTAAAACCTGTCTAACATCGTCATAACTAAACCTCATAACTGTTTTTAGCTCTACAATAATTTTTCCTTCAACCAGAAAATCCAAAAAATATTTTCCTATAGTTTGATTTTGAAATGTCAAATTAACCGATAATTCTTTATTATATCTTATTTTATTCTTGTCAAAACCTATCGCGACAGCACGCTGATAGTACTTTTCTTGATATCTACCGCCAAGTTCATTATATACATCAAATAAAATCTTAACTATCCTATAACTCAATTCTGCATATACAATCTTTTTTGAAGATTTTGTTTCTTCGCCTTGTGACATAATTCTACTTCTTGTTGGCTCTCTTTCGCGATGTCTTCTTTTTATTCGTCCCTATTCGCGATTTTTTAATTCGAGATTTAATTCGCGATATCTTCATCAACTTAATTTTTTTCTTCACCCCGAAACTGCCTAAGAGCGCGTTTTCCAGCTTGATGAAATCATTTACCTTCATCTGGATGGAATGGTTGAAATCGCCGGAAGAAAATACCGCTTTTTTCGCCTTAACCAGATTTTTTTCAACCGCGACCGGCAAATTGTGCAATTTGCCG
>JALNZD010000080.1 GCA_023229505.1 Bacteroidales bacterium
AGCTGTTAATATCGAGAATAACTCTTCGAGTTATTTCCCGAAATTAACAGCAATATCAATACAAATAGAGTTAATAAATTCAATTAAGAAAAGCAAAATCGTGGTCTAAAGAATGGGGAGTAGTAAACTTCTTTAGGATAGTTACTTATTAAGCAATCATCTATTCCTAAGCTATCCATAAGATAATCAGACTTAGCAGATGACAATGTTTTGCCTATAGGTGTATCCTCAAATTTTGTATAATCATTTAAAAGATTTGAAAATTCAATGCCTTCATAACTTTTAGCATCATCCAGGTTCTTTTGGAGATACTCTTTTATTCCTTTTTGTGCCTTTTTTTCAGGTGACAATGTACATCCTATGCCAATAATAGCAATGGAAAGCAGAAGAAATGTAATCTTTTTCATACATTTTTAATTTATAGCAATATACAAATTTAAAAAAGAAAAATAGAAAGTTATTTTTAATCATCCCACCCAAATATTGAAGGCTCATTCTCTTTGTAATTTACTGCCTCCACCTTTGGCTGGATACGGCGACCAAATTGACTAGTCTACAACGTCTGTTTTAAGGGTGGAGTTAAAAAGTCTAATTTTAAACTGGATGAAAACCAAGGTAATATAGTTTAAGTCCAGATCATTATTCTATAGGAGAATTGGAAATTCTTAATTATATTTGGAAAAGGAAATTATTCAACCAAATATTATGAATTCAAGGAGATTTGACTTCTTGTTAAAAGGCATCATTTTAATAATTCTGGGTAGTTTATTGCCAGTATGCTTAAATGCACAAATCAACGTAACTTTCTCTTTTGATCCTAACAGTGCTTGTTCAGGGACCTCAATACAATTTACATCGACAGTTACAAATGGGACTCCCCCGTATATTTATTCATGGAACTTTGGGGATGATACCACCTCGAATATTGACAATCCAAATCATTCTTACAATGCCTATGGTTGTGGCGACCAACAATTTATTGTGCTTTTAACAGTAACAGACACCACTGGTGGAGGAACTACTCCAGTTTCACATTCTGAAACTGTCATTGTTAAAAGTAGGCCCAATCCTCAGCTTACTGATTTAATTAATGACACGGAATTCAGCAATTGTGACAATAATCCAACACCAGGAGATTCAGATTTTCCCGTCCGGGTTCAAAACAACACACCCAATAACTCCTGTATTTCAACTTATACCATCAATTGGGGCGATGGTAGCCCGCCTCTTACTAACCTCACAAATAGCAGCTTTCCCATAGACTATACCTATACACAGCTTGGGGCATTTGATTTAACCATTACTGCTTTTGGGAGCAATGGTTGTAGCGGAGTGACTACCTATGTAGTGAAGAACCAATCAAACCCAGCAGTAGGTATATCGACACCAGGCAACACCCAAGGTTGTGCGCCTCAGACATTTTCGTTTACTATGTTAAATTATACATTAAATTCTCCTGGAACGACTTACTTATGGGACTTTGGTGATAATAGCCCGACAATAATCTGGACACAGGACTCAGTTGTAGCAAATGGCGCAACCATATCACATACTTTTATTACTACTTCTTGTGGACAGCCAAATAATGAGTTCATAGTTTCCGTCACAGCTTCTAACTCTTGTTCAAGCACGAGTGCCTCTGTAAGTGCAATCAAAATTTGGAGTTCGCCCATTGCAAATTTTGATCTAAATCCCGTTCAAGGATGTGTAAATTCCACCTGTTTTTCTTTTTCGAATACGACCATTCCGGGTGCCTGGGGCTCCTCCTGTTCTTCTACCGCGACTTACCAATGGGATTTTGGTAACGGGCAAACATCAACGGCTCAAAATCCGCCATGCCAGACATATTCTACTGTCGGAACATATTCGATTACTTTGACTGCCTCAAATAATTGTGGAAGTTCAACGATTACTAAAGAAATATCCGTTCAAAATCCTCCTGCCGCCATCGCTACGCTTGATCAAAATACTGGCTGTGTGCCTTTTCAGGTAAATTTTACGAATAGTTCCACCGGAACCGATATACAATTTACCTGGAGTGTAAGTCCAGCTTCCGGATGGAGCTATGTTAACGGGACTAATAACCATTCTCAGAACCCGGTTCTACAATTTACTATTGCCGGAACTTACACAGTAAATCTCAATGTGACGAATGCATGCGGTAGTGACAATCAATCATTCACAATAACTGCAAAAGATGTTCCTTCCATTAATATTCCGACTATCGCTGATGATTGCATTCCCTATACTTATATTGGCAATGCTTCGTATGTTATTAATGGCAGTAATATTACGTCTTATTTATGGTCTGTGAGCCCTCCTAATGGTTGGAATTTTGTAGCACCTTCAAATTCAGGCTCTCAAAATCCTACGATCTTATTCTCACAAACAGGTACTTACCAGATCACCGTCCAGGCCACAAATGAATGCGGTACTGGAAGTCAGATCAGCAATTCATTTGATGTGATAAGTTTAGCTCCGGTTAATGCTGGTAATGATACATCTGTTTGTTTAAACAGCGGAAATTTTCAGCTTTTTGGTAATCCTTCAGGCGGTACCTGGAGTGGGAATAACGTGACACCCTCAGGTATATTTTCTCCAGTCATTGTTGGAAGTTTTACGTTAACTTATAGCAGAGGGACGGGGAATTGTCTTTCTGAAGATCAAATAGTATTGACAGTAATGCCATCACCAGCTGTCAATGCCGGCCCAGACATCTCTATATGTGCGGACAATGAACCGATATTTTTAACAGGACAGCCAACTGGAGGAACATGGAATGGGACCGGTATAGTAAATGACACGTTAGGGATATTTGACCCATCTGTTTCCGGGGCTGGTCTTTTTACCGTAAGTTATACAATATATGATAATCAAACTGGTTGCTCAAATTCCGATAATATCATCATAAATGTTAGGCCTTTGCCTTCAATTTCTTTTAGCTTTGAACCTCCTGCCTGTGTGGGAGATAATATTCACTTTACCAACAATTGCAGTAATGCTGAAAGTTATCTTTGGGATTTCGGTGATGGCGTTACTTCTACATTATTTGCTCCTATTCATACTTATGCTGTTGAAGGTCTTTATATAGTGACATTGACTGCCTATTCAACTTTTAATTGTGTATCTTCTGATACTATGATGTTAAATGTCACGGTTCCACCACCGCAACCAGCTTTCGAAATTTCTCCAAAAGTTGGATGTGCACCGTTAACCGTTTATATTTCAATCGACGAATCTCAATATGGAGATAATGCTTTTTATTATTGGGATTTTGGAAATGGAACCACCAGTAATTTATTGGTTCCCCCGGATTCAATGGTATATTATGGAGGTATATCTGCAGATACCATATATAGAATCACTTTCAGATGCTATAATCCCTGCGGATCTAAAATCTTTTCGGACTCAATCCTGGTCCACCCAATACCACTATCAGATTTTGACATGCTGCACGATTGGGATTGTACGCCTGTGGAAGTTCAGTTTAAGAATGTTTCCAAAGGCTTGCCGGATTCTTTCTATTGGGACCTTGGCGATGGAACGACATCTACTGAATTTGAACCTGTACATATTTATATAACTGGAAATACTTCATCTCTATACACAATTAAATTAATCTCATACAATGGATGCGGTACAGATACCTTGTCGCGGGAATTACTTGTTAAACCTAATACCGTTGATGCTTTCTTCACTGTTGATAAATTTAAAGGATGTGAAGGTGATACATTCTGCTTTCAAAATTATTCCACCGATACGTCCGGTGTTGGAATTTCAAATCTTTCCTGGAATTTTGGTGACGGGCAAGGATCATCCACAGAAAACCCATGTCATATTTTTGACCTAGCGGGCGCTTATATTGTAAAGCTTCATATTGATAATGGCTGTGGACACGATGATGCCTATGATACTATTGAAATAAATCCGACCCCACAGATTGAAATTTACTTAAATAATAAAGCCTGTGTTGGAGAAACATTATTTTTTGACTATTCCACAAATGTTGAGATAGCTGGTAAAATATGGTATTTTGGAGATGGCGACTCATCTTTGTTATCTAATCCATATCATTACTACCAGGAAGAAGGTACCTATGAGGTGGTACTGACCGGGGTGTCGGCATATGGATTTCCTGCCTGCGTTGGAGTGGCAGGTAAACTGATTGAAATAAAACCTACACCTGAAGCCTTTATCTTGCCGGATACTTCTGGTTGTGCCCCGTTACAAATTACTTTTCAAGGTGATTCAGGTAGTTATCACCTTTGGAACTTTGGAGATAATACAATATTTACTTCAAATCCAACACATATTTTTGATTCACCAGGGCTTTATAAAGTTAAACTAATTTCGGAATACAGTAACCTATGCAGGGATGCGGACAGTATTGAAATCAGGGTATTTCCCAAACCCGAGAGCCAGTTCACATATACTTCCTCTGGTGGATACCCTGAACAGTTAACTTTCGTCAATACCTCTGCAGGGGCATCTGAGTGTATATGGGATTTCGGAAATGGCCAGGTAATGTTCACCTGTGAAGTCAATGAGCCGATAGAATATAATAATACCGGAAATTATAATATTACCCTTATCACACTGAACCAATATGGATGTTATGATACTGCTGCTGTGATTCATACCGTCAGCTTTAAAGGATTATTTGTGCCGAATGCCTTTGCACCGGAACATCCTGATCCTGGAGTCAATCTTTTCCTACCCAAAGGGATAGGTATCCTGGAATATACTATCCAAATATTTGACACATGGGGTAACCTGGTTTGGCAATCATCTGCTTTGGATGAAGGAATTCCTACCGAGGGGTGGGATGGAAGAAATGAAAACGGAGAGTTTTATCCTCAGGATGTTTATGTTTGGAAAGTTATGGCAAAATTTATGGATGGCACTAATTGGAGTGGTGATAATGGTAAAACTTATGGAACGGTTACACTGATCAGGTAAATAGTCCTTTTTTATAATGTTATTTTTTTCGAATTATTTTCTTTTTTTTATTCATCCATGGACTGCCTTCATCACAGACATCCGGTTTATCATGAAAAAATGAACTATTATTAAAAGCTAAAATTAATGTGATCTCAGGAGATCCTCCGGTTACATCACTTAATTGTGATACTGTAATATCATAAGATAATGAGGTAGTTAGAATTGTATTATTGCGCTTATTAATTGTAAAACGATATCCAAACAAAACTATAATTGCATCAGTATTCTGCAGGTTAATATTTTTATTTCTCCACCATATGCCAAAATCTATATTAAAATCTGTAAAAGATGTATTTACACCCATCATGTAGGAAAACATCTTCCATTGCCTTTCACATAGAACTGATGGTTCAATAAGCATGTATCCATGATAATTAAGAGAAATTGATGTAGTATAATTAGCAAAGAAAACATATTTAGCAGAAATCGGCGCTTTAGAATGAGTAAATGATTGATTTGGTTGAGATAAATGAAAACCAGATAACCCAATTTCGAATTTCCGATAAAGCTTGAATGAATTTGCCTGAGAAGATTTATTCTCATATCTAAAAACACAGCCAACGTTAAAAATGTCAGCAAAGGACTTGTCACTTGATCCGTCATTGGGCGGGATAAATGCAGATGGATAAATATTGCCATAGTAAGGGTTTAATTGCCCGCTGAAAACAAACTGGTCCCAATTAATGCTATTGAATGAAAATGAAGGCATTACACCTACCTGAATTAAAGATCTTGCAGCGATTGGAATTCTTGCTGAAATCGGAATTCCAATTGTAATTTTTTGAAGAACACCTTCACCTTCAGTATTTGAAATAGCAATAAATCCAAAGCCTCCTGTACCTCTGGTAATCCGAATACTTTGATCAAAACATGCATAAAATGTTTGGAATTTGCTTGGTATGTTTGGCCACAGCCTGCGGTAAGCTAAATTTAATCTTAACCCATAATCCATTCCTGCATATGCCGGATTATAATAAATTTTATTATTGATAAAATTTGAAAAATTAGGGTCTTGACCGAAAATGCTAATAGTAGGAAAATATAATACGAATAAAATAATATATTTTGCTTTTTTCATTAAAAAACCATTAATAGTTTGAGCTGTAAGTAATTAAATTAAATATAAACTTATTAGTTACTGTTCAGCGGTTATGAACATATTAACAGACCAAAGATAATAAAAGAGTACCTGACCAAAGAACGTTTTATAACTTTATTTGACATGGGTTAATATTTTCCGATACTTGCATTGATGAAAATACCCAAAGGATATATACTGGTAAAAGAGGAAGACTGGCGTAGAATGCAACAACAGGTCATTGATATGCAACAATTGATAGTGGTACTACAAAATCGGATAGTTGAGTTAGAACAACGATTGAATAAAAACAGCAGCAACAGTCACAAGTCACCTTCAAGTGACGGATTTCGCAAGCCAATTCAGAATAATCGTGAGAAGAGCAATAAAAGTCAAGGCGCACAGCCTGGGCATAAGGGAACAACATTGACAATGGTAGAAGATCCTGATAAGATTATCTTTCATCCTGTGGGAGGGAAATGTGACTGTTGTG
>JALNZD010000081.1 GCA_023229505.1 Bacteroidales bacterium
GTTAATATCGAGAATAACTCTTCGAGTTATTTCCCGAAATTAACAGCAATATCAATACAAATAGAATTAATAAATTCAATTAAGAAAAGCAAAATCGTGGTCTAAAGAATGGGGAGTAGTAAACAAATAAGAGTATCAATATTATACCAAAAATGGTTAAAAAAATTGTCCAATAATTATACTTATCAAGAATTTTATTCCGTGATAATGCATTTTCCTGATTATAGGAGTCATTAATAATCTCATTGATAGTTAAATAATGTAACTTCTTTGCCATCAAATGAGATATCAAATTCAACACTATCGATGTAATTAAAGCTATCCATCCCGAAAATAAGAGTGCCTTATAATTTGCTTCATACAATGAGCCGGTCAGTTTTTCGACAAAGGCAAACGAGATACCGATCGCTCCGGCACTGATATAATTCAATTGTTTTTCAAATATTTCCTGACTCTTTAAAATCAGAATCTCTAACTCCTTTTTAAATGATTGAAGGCTTTCTTCCATGATTCCCAGGTTGTAAATTAAAAGAAAACTTGATTTTTCATTAAAATTATTTATCTTTTCAATGTTCTTTACTTTATGGCCTGGAATCTACAAAGGTCCTGACGCTGAAATGATAATCAGCGTCTTTTTTATTTAACCCAATCAGGCCTTTTTAAAATCTTCTTCTATCTTCTTCCTTTTGCTTTTATTTTTTAATTTTATTATTTTCTTTCAGCCATCTGAATAAATCGTTAGATAATTCAAGATAATTTTCACAACAATCTAAATCAGTCTGCTTTGTCCATTTTGTATCGAAATTATAAATTATCTGATACAGCCTTTTGTCAAGTTTAGCCAGTTTATACAAATACTTTCTATTATATTGTTCATGGCTTTCAATTATATCATTTTTCAAAGCAAAAAAATGTCCAATAAATTGACTAATCCACAGCTTTGACATGATATTTAAGCTTCTACAAGTTTTAATAATTAAATAGTCACGCCTTTTGAAAAAAAATCCATTGTTTTGAACAAAGTCTTTATCTTGAAATCCCAAGTTGTGAAAAATTGGATAAATTTTCTTATGACAGGAGACATTATATATATGGTCAAATAGCATTGCCCGATTAATTGACATTAATACATGAATATTAAATATTTCATAATAAATATGTTCTTTTGATGTCAATCCCTGATAGTCAAGGTATAGATGTAAAAGTTCATGTGTAAATGAGGCTATATTTAAATCATCTTTTGGAGTTCTAATAATTGGTTCATTATTGTCAATGCCCCATGAATTCATACTTGGATCAAGATACAATTCGATGTTATAAACACTTGATAATTCATCAAATAATTTTTGATTTTGATGATTTATGTATTTTTTTATATCAAGCTTTTGTTCTGTCATTTATAATTGCGGGTGACGGTTTGAGACTATACGTTATACGGAAATGCGTTTCATTGAAACACCTAAATCATATGAGCCTCTATCATTGCTAGTTTTTATTTCAACTCTCTTGCCCCCATGGATATATATCAATCCATTTTGATTCATCGCTTTTTGAGATAATAATAATTCTTTTGAAAATAGATTTTATCTCAGGAAAACGTTGAAAGTCCTGCTGTGTTGTATTATCAACTCGCGAGAATATATCATCTACTAGAATAAGCCATAGCTCTTTGTAATTATTCTTTAGTTTCTGAAGTTTCTGAGTCTTATCTTCAATGCATATTTTTAAGGCTTCATATCTTGCATCCTGCACAATACCTCCTTTATCTTTATCACTTATTGAACAAAGTCGATAAGTATCTTCAGCTCTTCCTTTACCTTTGTAAAGTTCATAAGATATCTGGGTGTTAAATAAAATTTCTTGTCCAAATAATTCATTCACTGTTGATGAAGAAATCGATTGCTTTAATGATTCAAATAAATCCTTAGATAACTTAATAGGTCTTTTATACCTTAAAGCTACAGCGATCGAATAAGGTAAGCTCGGGTTATCGAGTTCTTGTAATAGTTTTTCAAATCGATGAACAAATCCACACTCTATTTCTTCAATTGGCCTATTCTTTATATGTTTATTCATTCGCCTTACTTCAATAGCGATATTATTTTCAATCAAAAAATCTGGAGGAGTACTTATTCCATTTGGTTCAAATTCAATTGACTTATAACCCTGACTTTCGAGATATCTATATGCTAATTTTTCGTCTTGTTTCATTATTAAATTAGCCCTAACGTTAGTACTTATACAGTGCTTTTTGTTCAACATGATCGTGTTTTATTTTATATAGCTCCATCAAGAAAAACTGAAATTCTCATAATAACTTTTTATATTGTTAAGTGAAAAGTCGATTTTAAATATTGTGCCCAGAAATCGACTGCTTTCTGAATTTCATCTTCAAAATAAATCTTTGTTCCGTCATTCATCGCAATGTCCAGCGATGATATATCAAAGTCTCTGTTAAAGTCACTATTGAATGAACCTCTATGCAATGTTGTCTTTTTGACTCTTGGACGATGTCTTGTCAACAGGTAGTGTTTAGTTCCAATTGATAAGTCGTGCATGATTTGCAGCGATGGGCATTGATTTTTAATGTCCTGTTGATACAACTCAAGTTTCTCAAATTGAGCAGATAATTGATTATTAAATTCATTATAAGCCCATTCTGTTAGATGCCAGGCCGTCATTGCACAATTAAGTGCAATTCGTGATGAAGTTTTATTAGTAAGAAACTCGTTATAATCCTCGGTCAACTTTTTGAAAAATTCTGAAGTCGTTTTTATGTCAAAAGTTAAATCGTTCATATTTGCTAGTCTTATGAAATAGTTGTCAACTAATCCACAAAAGTACAATTCGGTCAATCTTATTTGTTCCCCTCATCCCCCCTCCACAATCCTGATCTCCTCCTCCGTCAACCCATATAAGCCGTAAACCAACTGATCGATCTCATTCTCAAGCGCTGAAGTGTCGGCATGAGGATCGGATTTTTTGGCGGCGAGGATTTGGTCGACAAGAGTTATCATAGACAGTTGATCGCTCATTGAAATACTTTTTATAGGAAATTTTCTTAAATCCTCAATAATTAATTTCGGAAACATTTGACGAACTGACTTTGCGGTATTTTTTATGAAATAGTAAGACATCAACTTACTATTCAATAAACCTAAGATATATTTTAAAGATATATTCGAAATCTCTTTATCAAGAACCGCAATATTGCTCATATTGAAAAGGTATATATCTTCTGAATAGGTTGCATTTATACACTGTGGAAACTTACTAGTAATCTCTCGGATGATAATCTTTCTGTTGTTAAAAATATCGAAGGTCCTTGGTGCTGCTAAATGGTCACCATAACGGAGATAGGTACCGGACCATTTTAAAAAATATCTTGAAACATCCTTTCCTTCTAGATATTCAAATGTACCACTATCCTGCTTGTATGTATAATCATAAATACGATTTATAACATCTTCTGGACTTTGCTTTGGCACACCCTTTCCAGACTCATATGCCTTTAGCCCAGCTTTTATTTTCACCAAATTATTTAAAGTTTCAGTATTTAACTTGAGTTTATTAATTATTACATCGCTTTCTTTATCAGAAAATACATTTAACTCATATCCTTCATTATTCCAGAAAAGTGATTGTACTTTAGTTTGATTTAGAATAAACTCCTGACCATCGTTCATGAAAATTTTAATTGAATTTTCTTCAGATTTATGCTTTTTACCAGAAAAAATAATTGTTTCAACATTAACACCTTCAAAGGTATAGCCCATCAAATTAATTATTTCTGACAGTGCGGTTTCATTTAAAATATATTCTCTAAGACTTTTAGCGGAACTCACCATTAACAATGAATTGGGAACAATTAATGCAAATTCACCATTTCTTCGCAGAATTGAAATACTTTTTTCAATAAATAGGAAGAATGAATTCACTTGATATTGGGTTGTTTTGAAATTTTCAACGAAATATTTCTTGATTGATGAATCAAAATTCTCTCTTGCAAAAACATAGGGAGGATTCTCTATGACAATATCAAACCCCACAAACTTCCCATCATTATCCAACACTTCGGGAAACTCAAACCGCCACTCGAAAGCATTTTCGTAAATCCTGTTGCTGCGAACTTCCTCCAAAGCGGACTCAATAGTTGATATTTCCGTTGTAAACTTCTTCACCTGCTTTTCCCAGGCGGCTTTCTGGGCTTTAGTCTTTTCGAAAAGGGTTGGTTGGGTTGTGAGATTGAAAAGCTCGCCTTTCAGCTTGTTCAACTTCAGCAAATGCTTGTCGTTGCGGGTTACTTCGGTTTCAAAATCACTTTTGATGTCGAGGATAAGTTTTTCCATGGCCCGCTTCTGCTCCTTGGTCTCTGCATTCCGGTAAGTCATTACTGCCAGGCGGTAGCTGTCCATGTTCCACTTGCTTTTGCGCAGCGCTTCGCCCAGGTCGGCATCAAGCGGGAACCGGCTGATGAGCGAATTGCCGCACTTGATGTTGATGTCGAGGTTGGGCAATGTCTCGAGGTGGTGGTTTGGCTGTGAATCACACGTGATGTAATATGCATTCTTTAAGAGTTCTATCCAAAGCCTGAGCCGGCAGATCATCACTGATTTGGGGTTGATATCCACGCCGAAAAGGCAGTTTTCGATGATGGTCTGCTTTTCATGGAATAAGGCTTCCTGTACACGTCGGCTCTCTTCGTTCCTGGGATTGTACCGGAAAAACCGGCCGTCATCATCGCTAATCACCAATTCATCATTTACCACCTCCACCTGGTAATCGCGTAATGTCTTACCCTGCCGGTCAAGGAGAATTTTTAACTCACTTTTTATCGCGATAATCTCGTTTAAAGCTGAAACCAGGAAATGCCCGGAACCCACTGCCGGATCACAAATCTTCAGGCTGTTGATCAGGCTGTTGGCTTCTTTTTTATCATCAATTTTATTATACAATTGCCCGAATTCTTCACAATTCCAGCCTTTTGCGTCGTTGAACTTCTGCATAACTGCCCTACGGATGGTCTCACGGCACATGTACATCGTGATAAAGCCCGGTGTGAAGAATGATCCATCTTTGTACCCGTTGATCTTCTCAAATATAAGGCCCAGCACGGAAGCGCTGATCAGGCTCTTGTTCTGCTCCTGGATTTCGGCCTTGCTGTCGCTGGAAAAATCGAATGAATCAAGGAATTCAAACAGATACTGAAGCGTATTCTTCCGGCCAGTGATCCGACGGCCATTGGTATCCTTTAGGACAGTGGAAGGATGAACGGAAAGGTCGAGTCGATCCTTCAATTCCGCGATGGTAATGGTTTTCCTTTCCAGTTCACTTTCTTCAAAAAGAGAACTGTTCAGGTAAGGCAGGTTGCCGAATTTCTCACTGACAGACTTTAGCCTTTCATGCTCGGGAATGGCCAAAACGTCAAAAAACAACTCATTGAGCTGATCAAAATCTTCGATAATTGAATTGTTCAGAAAAGCAAAACTTATATCACCCTGATGATACGCGATCAGTTGTCCTTCGAGCAATTTCAGGAAAAGGATACGGTTCAGCCAGGTAATGACCAGTTCAAGACCTGCGCTGAAGAGCCGCTCATCTTCGGTATCACCATATTTTTCAGGCTTTTCTATTGAATACAGACGGTTCCGGCTTCGCAGGACATTGATGGTATTCTCCAGGATTGACCCATCATCGCGTGCTCCGGCAGCCTTCCTTCCGATCAGTTTTTTACTCTTCTCCTTCGTTTCACCCAATCCGATAATGTGCAATAATTCCGTATAAAATTCCCTGTTCAGGGAATTGCTGTCGTTCACAAAATTTTTTGTCAGTAAATGCTCAGGAGAGAAAACCTTGTAGAGATCGAGCAAATTAATATCATCATCCGGAGAGTCATTGGTGATCCATACCTCATAATCTTGAGCCCCCTCCGAAAAGTCGGGGAGACGAATTTACAATATTTTAAAACATGTTTGTTTTCATAGTTATAAACAATTGAATGTCAATATCTTAATTTATTTTGTATGATTTTTCTTCTTATCTTT
>JALNZD010000082.1 GCA_023229505.1 Bacteroidales bacterium
CTATGAACATGAGAATACCATCTAAAATCTTATAAAAAAGAACGAAATGTAGTGGCACAAACCTCTATGCAAGCCATTACTGTGCTGTATATAAATCAATTACAAAAATGAAGTGTCAAACTCGGGACCTACTTTAAAGAGAAACTAACTTTTGTTACGTAACTTTATAATTACACAAATGCCGCAACGTTTAAAGCGGGCGGCTTGAAGAACGGGTTAGGCATTTTTTAGCTCGCATTATTTCCTCCGTTAAGTTTTAATGACTATTACTAATATCCTAGAACCTTTGCAAATTCTTCAAAAGCATAGCCAGCCGGTTGATCATCTAATGAGTTTGCATGTGTAATTATTGTGATCTTTTTTGTTTTGTCATAGAAGACCATACTATTCCATCCAACAATACCTCCGGAATGTCCAAACAAATCCTTAATCATTTCAACTCCAAATCCATATCCGGAACCTGCTATTCATAATTACGAAGCACTCGAATAGTAATTTCATCTTTACCAGGTATATCATATTCCGGCAAATATATTGTTGTCTTATAAATCGATGATACTTTTTTCTCATAAGTGTAAATATTCCTAAAAAGAAATAACTGTGAATTCCTCAGGCATGGAGTTAGTAAATACCTGCGTCGTAACTCCAAGTTTAGTATAAGTCTTTAATACGAACGGAATACCATTTGACAAGAAATCTGTACCGTCGGAAATTTGAAAATGAAGATGGGGAGATGTTGAATTACCTGAGTTACCAATTAAAGCCAAAGGATCACCTTCCTTAACAATGTCTCCAACTTTTACAAAAAAAGAATTTGGATGAATGTGAGCATAGAGAGCATACATGCCGTTTCCGATATCCATCTCTAAATAATTGCCGTCCATCTCATCAAGATTGTTAAATTGAACATCCTGAGCATTGCCATGATTTTCAGGCCTGCCATCCGTAATGGAGGTTATTACCCCATTTGAAACAGCATAAAGAGTATCAAGGTAATTAAAATATGAGCTGTTTACTTTAGGATCGCCCTGATAATAAGCATTAAAAGAATCATTAAGCTGCGCATTGTCAAAAGCAAACCTTTCACTGTTCATTATTTTAGAATTTACAAAGAATAAAACTTTAAAGTGTGAGCCCATAGACGATTGATTCATGAAAATCCAGTTTTTTCCTTTAACCGGAGATCCTATAACAATGGGAGATTCATTAAACCTCGGGACAAATGATCCTCCTTCCACCACTACGTTTTCATTTTTACTATTCTTTAGTATAAACCGGTGAAAAATCTTTGCTGGTTTGGGTTTATCTAAAACAAGAGGAAGCTGGATAGACATGTAGTAGTAAAAGATTTTATCTTGCGTAAAGTATGGAAACTGCTGAAGAGGCTCTTTAAAAATTAAAGGCAGTTGGGATTTATCTATTGTAAATAATTCAGTATTTGAATTGTAGTCTAAAATCTGAACTTGTTCTAATGTCAGCCCTTCCTTTTCATATTCCCACATTTTTAACGTATAAGGTATTCTATGGTACATATCGGTTGGAAAAGGTATGTCGTTTATTATGACTTCAATTTTTTGGTTGGAATTATCCTGGGGTTCTGAAACGGTTTCTTTATTACAGGATATGAAGCTGAAAGTGCATATTAAAATGGATAGTAAAATGAAGTTTCTCATAGTAACTCCTAAAAATATTTCCGATGAAGGGTATGGTTTTTACAAAATCCTATTTTGATGATATTTTATTTTTTAATGCTTCACTGACCCAGAATCGAAGCAAATTCAGCGAATGCTACAAGTGCCGGCTGCCCTTCCTCGCAGTTTGAAGTGACGATAATAGTTATTTTTTTATCAGCATTGTACCAAACCTGATTATTATAACCCATAATTAAACCCGGGTGGCCAATCCAACTACCCATTTTTTCAATTCCAAAACCATAATAACTTACACCGGGATTGTCTCCATTTATCCATGCATATCTTTCAGTTTTCATGCTCTCAGATAAAAGTTTTCTTTCTTTCAATTCCCTTGCCCATATTATTAAGTCTGAAAAATTCGATATCAATATTCCTGCAGCATCACCAATTGAATTACTCCAGTATGTAACATCAGAAAGTGAGCCTATAGACCAGGTATATGCATGATGATACGGAGTCGGCAGATAATTTGTTTCCGGCCAAAATGTGTGAGTTAAACCTAATGGCTGAAAAATTTTTTCCTGAAAAACCTCCTTAACAGGTTTTCCTGTTACCTTTTTGATTATAAGACCTAATAAAATTGTATTTGTATTGCTATAATTGTACTTAGCGCCGGGTGTAAATTGCAATGGATACTTGAACGCAGGAGCTACAAGTTCTTCAGGCGTAAACCTTATTGTGCCCTGACTATTACGGTATGAAACGTTAATTGCCGAATCATTCAAACAATCTACTAACCCGCTTGACATATTGCCAAGCATCCTTGCTGTAATTTTATCCCCCTCCGGTATATTCAATTCAGGCAGATAATAAGATACAGATTTATTAAGATCAATTTGCCCTTCACAAGCAAGTATAAGTACAGCTTCGGTAGTAAAGGTTTTAGTTACACTGGCAATTCTGAAGTAGTTATTCACATTCATTGGTTCATTTGTTGTCAGGTTGCCTACACCGCGGGTTATAAATAATTCTTGTTCGCCTTCTACCCCAATGTATGCTATTAAACCCGGTGCTTGATTCTCCATCATTACCTTATCTGCCGCCGCTTCCAGTTTAGCTATAGTTTCAGTAGTTAAAATTTGATTTGCCGGTTCGGTAATTGAAGAATCGTTTGTGCATGATTGGGAAAAAAATGAGAGAAGAAACATTAGAAGTAAAGGGAATATGTAATTCTTTTTACTTGAGAAGATCTATTCTAAGTTCATAACTGAAGTTTTCATTAATACTCCTAAATTTTATTTAGCAATTCTTTAAAATACTAGAATCAGATATTGGCATAATGAAATTAAACCAAAATGCCTAACTACTAAATAGGCTGCAAATTTGCAGTCTATCACTCGTTAGACTTTTGTTTAAAAATTGATTTCCAAATTATTATATATAATATGCTTTGTAAACACTGCCTAACAAATTTTTCTGTAAATTTATACCGCTAAATTAAGTAAAAAAAATGAAACAATGATACAACAGCCAAAAAAATTACTAGAGCTGGTTCACGACCAAATACAATTACGTCATTAAAGCCACAGAACAGAAGAATCTTATATTCATTGGATAAAAGAATACATCTATTACTTTAATAAAAAACATCCAGCGGAGATGGGTAAATATGAGATCAACGAGTTTTTATCATACCTGGCGACCGAAAGACATGTTTCTGCTTCAACACAAAATCAGGCTCTTGGTGCTCTCCTTTTTCTATATCGTTATGTGTTAAACATGGAAGTTGAACTTGGTAATAATATTGTCAGGGCAAAACGAAGCAAACATATTCCGGTTGTTTTTACGAAGGAAGAAGCCAGGTTAATCATATCAAATTTAAAAGGTGTTTATTGGCTAATTGCAAATTTATTGTATGGCTCTGGTTTGAGGCTCTTAGAGTGCTTGAAATTAAGGGTAAAAGATATTGATTTTAATTATAACCAGATTATTGTCAGAGATGGCAAAGGAGAAAAAGACAGGATAACCATTTTACCCATTTCTATAAAAGAACAGTTAAAGGATCAATTTAGAAGTGTAGCGTTAACCCATAAGCAAGACCTTGAAAAAGGATTTGGAACTGTTGAATTACCATATTCACTACAAAAGAAATATCCAAATGCTGAAAAAGAGTTAATCTGGCAATGGGTTTTTCCGGCATCAACAAGATATTTTTACAAAGAAAAAAACATTGAAAGAAGACACCATTTACATGAAAGCGCAGTTCAAAGAGAAATTAAAAAAGCCATACAGCACGCAGAAATTTTAAAAAAGGCCAGTTGCCACACTTTCCGTCATAGTTTTGCAACACATCTTTTAGAAAACGGATATGATATTAGAACAGTGCAGGAATTGTTGGGCCATAATGACATTAGAACAACCATGATTTATACTCATGTCTTAAACAGTAACAAGCTTGGAGTGAAAAGTCCACTTGATTATTAAAATAGAAAAGCAAAAGGGCATAATCGAGTAGACGGCCCCGCCAGCAATAGCTGACGGGGTGCGCCTCTCACACCACTGTACGTACGGGCCTCGTATACAGCGGTTCATTAAGTTGGGGAGCGACTTTCAGATAATAGTCGAGCATCGGTTCGTAACCTCTCTTCTTTAGCCTGCTTAGCGTTATTGTCGTGACAAGAATCGGGCTTTGAGACACAGCCCAGCCTCCCATTCTCGTTCTGCTCCATGCATAGGCATGACGATAGTCAACTCCTAAGCGGATTAGGTTCTTCCTTTTCCTTTCAGGTTTCTTCCAGTCGTGCCATATGCAATACCTAAGCCTGTTGCGTACCCAACCGTCAATATCCCGGAGTTTGCCGTGGATACTTGCCATGCGGAAGTAATTTAGCCAACCCTGTTGAATGATTTTCAGTTGTCTGACGCGTTCAGAAAAAGTTTCTGGTGCAGTTTTCCGGGTTATGGTTTTGAGGTTTTGTTTGAGTGTTTTCCAGCTTTTATCGCTTACTACCAGTTGGTATTTTCCCTTTTCACCTTTGATGTACGTGGGAACGAATTTGTATCCCAGTATTTCAAAGTCGACAGGTCGGCGTATGCCGCTTTTCTCCCGGTTGATAAGAAGTTTTAACTTATCCCTGAGGAAAAGGTAAATACTGTTTCCTGCCTGTCGGGCTGCCTGTTTACTTTTCGTATAAATACTAAAGTCATCGGCATAGCGTACATAGCGCAACCCTTGTCTTTCCAACTCTTTATCCAATTCATGTAAAAGAATGTTGGATAACAGCGGACTTAAAGGGCTGCCCTGTGGCACGCCTTTTCTGCGTTTGGTGAGTTTCCCCTTTATCAATATCGGGGCTCTCAGCCATTTGCGTACCAGCCGCAGCGTGATGGGACATTTTACCTTGTTGTACAGTAGTTGCATCAGCATACAGTGGTCTACTTCATCAAAGAAGTTTTTCAGGTCTATGTCAACAATGTGTTGGTAACCTTCATTGATATACGTTTGCGCCTGCTGTACTGCCTGTTGGGCATTGCGATTTGGCCGGAATCCATAGCTGTGTGACTTGAACTCCAACTCAAATCTTAACATGATCACCTGGCTGACTGCCTGTTGAAGCATACGGTCGGTTACCGTCGGTATGCCTAATAGACGAGTTTTACCGTTGCTCTTGGGTATCTCTACCCCTAAGATGGGTTGAGGCAGGTATTTGCCCAGTACGATGTCCGAGCATATCTTGTCCCTGTGTATTTTCAGGTGCCTGGATAGCTCCGTCACACGCATGCCGTCAACTCCCGCCGACCCTTTATTGGCCTTGACGTGCTGACTCGCAAGTCGTATGTTCCTTCGGTCAATTACCTGTTCTATCATCTTTTGTTATGCTGTTATGCTCTGTTCCGCTTATGGCAGGGCTGGCAAAGTCTCCCTGCAGAATTTGGAACAACTTAATGTTCAGTCCTTCGATACTCAGGTGAGGCCTCCGGCTATCTATGACGGCTCGTTTCCTGTATCTACTATGACCTCTGCTGACTTCCCGGTGTACCGTTACCGACACACATGGATCTCCCCCGGTAAGAGCATTTTCCTTCCTCCGATTCCTGCGACATCTACATAACTACCCTTTTTATGTTCTTTGGGCGTTGTAAAGCTGTGGTTACTTACCCGGATAA
>JALNZD010000083.1 GCA_023229505.1 Bacteroidales bacterium
ATGAACATGAGAATACCATCTAAAATCTTATAAAAAAGAACGAAATGTAGTGGCACAAACCTCTATGCAAGCCATTACTGTGCTGTATATAAATCAATTACAAAAATGAAGTGTCAAACTCGGGAAACTGGCAGAATTGCCGCCATTCTTGCCCAATTGCCGGAAGCGATGCGGGTCTTTCTCCAGGAGAGCTTTTTCAGCACCCTGACCTATGACGGGGCGGCAGCATTTGGGTTCAACCACCCCCTTGTCCTGGCCTTGCTTGTCATTACGGCCGTTAACATCCCGGTTCATCATATAACGCGGGAACTTGATTCAGGAACCCTGGAATTGCTTTTGGCACATCCTTTTAAACGCAGCGCCTTCCTCCTATCTTTATGGCTTTCCGGCAGTCTGATCCTGTTGCTCATCATTGTTGCTGCCATGATTGGATCACTCACATCGTTTATCCTTTTTCATCACCTGACGAGTGACATTTTTATCCATATAGTTCAGATCAGTATCAACCTCTGGCTTTTAATCGTCCTGATATTCAGTTATACCACACTGATTGCCGTATTTGGGAAAATGGGAAGCAAGGCCGGCAATTTCAGCGCCATCATAACACTTGTGTTCTACCTGTTAAGTTTTCTTTCCCAGGTCTGGGACGCCCCGGATTTTACCAGATCGTTCAATATTTTTTCCTATTACGAACCGCAGAAGCTGATGTTCAACAAGGGAAATTTTACACTGGACATCTTAGTTTTAAGTGCATTGATCATGTCTTCCACGACCATACGCCCATAGTTGTGATTGGTTCCATATACCCAATAAGCGGCTTTAAAATTTCGCGTACGCCACAGGGTTTTGAACATCATTTTGCGTATGTTTTCCTTTTTGTAAATGCTCATCCAGATATCTTTCATTGTAGCCTGAAGTTGCTCCCGGCTCATTTTGGATGTCCCCATAGTAGCTTCTTTAAAATGGTAGTGTTTCCAGTCTTCGGGATAGTTATTCAATTCAATCCGGTTTTGGTCGCGCAAGCGGAAAAACAGGTCGGTTCCGGGTACACCCGCTTTTGGTAGCCCAATGCAGCACCTCGTCGTTATCGGCAAAATTCATAGCGGCCTGTCCGAACCATAACTTATTCAGCTTACGGTCGACCATGCCTTTAAACAGTCTTATGGCTCGTTCCTCTGCCCCCTTGTTGGTATTGACCAGGTGATCGTCAACAATAAAAAGCATCGGGCGTGAGGTTTCTTCAAGCTCGTCGAGTACGTCCTCCACATCGCGTTCGCGGTATTTTGATCCGCAAAGCTTTGTCACCGAGCAAAAATCGCATCCCATCGGGCATCCCCTGGATATTTGAATCAGGTCATAAACGTATGGGTACTTCTTAAAAATTTCGCGGCGTACATGCGGGATATTTTCCACATCAGTTATACCACCCAGGTACATAGGCTTAATACTACCATCCTCAAAATCGGCAATCAATTGGGGCCAAACAACTTCTGCTTCACCAGTTACCACGGTGTCTACGTAATTTACAACCTCCTCGGTCATCATACTGGCATGAATACCGCCCATCACCGTGTGAATGCCTTCTTGGCGAAACATGACAGCTAATTCATATGCACGGAGCGCATTGGCTGTGAAAGCAGTAAAACCTACAAGATCGGCTTTGCGAAAGGTGCATTTCTCAAAACTCTCATCAACCAGTTCAACATCCCAGTGCTCAGGGGTGAGTGCTGCAATAATTCCCAGATTTATCGGCATATAGCTTGTGCTGGGATCGTTGGAGAAACCCAAACGATGCTGGTTTATCGGGTTTACCAGCAATAACTTTTTTCTGTTTGAGGTCATCAGGGCAACAAAAATTTACAGGCATTAGAATTCCTCAAGGCAATAAGGATGGTACTGATTATTTATATCTAATTAATTATCAGTTTCTTAGTAATGGTCTGATGACTTGTTTTTAAAGATATAAAGTATATTCCAGGACAAAAATTCTCCAGATCAAATGAATACATATAATCTCCTGCATTCTTCCATCCCAGTGTTTTGTTGATAACAGCTCTTCCTGAAATTTCCGAAACCATCATGGTTACATGGGAAGCGCGATTTATAGAATAGCTCGCATTTACCATACCTTTCGATGGGTTTGGAGAAATAATAAGGGATTCAGATTCTGCACTTAGTGGCTGATTTTCTTCAACTCCAACAAACTGTTCCACTTTCATATAGGTCGTCATGTTTTCTATGTAAACGTGATTCTCACCCAAAGCTGTGCCGGGCATTCCATCATTGTTATATAATATGTGGATGTCATTATCAAACGTGGGATAAGCTACAGGATAAATAGATTCATCGAAAAAATGAGAAAGGTCTTGTGTTAAATGAATAAAAGGTCCCCAATTCATTCCGGATGGCTTTATACGCATCCAAAGTTTCTTAAAATTCCATTCTGAATTATCATAAGTTTCAGTAGTTGAAGAGAAAACCACTGCGATCCAATTATCCGGCCCAATTGTTATGGAGGGCATGGTTGATACGCCTAATTCTCTGTAAGACATTGGAAAACCCGTAGATGTGTTTATAAATGTGATTTCTCCATCACCGTCAACATCCTGGGTCCAGCCAATATAATTCACATCTTCTATCATTTCAGAGGTGGGATAACCATATTGAGGTGGAGCTAAAGCGCTCAGGTCGTCAGAGAATGTTGGCATATCTTCATTCCAGTAACCGATTCCATCAACATATGGATAATAAGAATAACCGGTTCCGACAACAGCATGGATAACACGACTGATGCCAAAAACAACGTGTGCTTTTCCATTATTGTCAAGAGCGATGCTCGCAGAATTGTCCACACAGAAAAGAGTATCAGTAACAGTAATATTCCAGTCAAAAAAAGGATAAGGATGTTCCCAGATTACGGTCTTTTCCCAGGAATCACCATTATCGGTCGACTTCATCATAAAAAGGTCATGCCAGGCGCTTGCGACTAAAAATGCGATATTATCCCCTACAGGGTTTGCCCAGACATATTGATCTGCTGTGATCTCTGTATAGTATTCGGCTCCTGTTCCATCGACCACTTCATTTTGAAGATCCCAGGATGTGCCTCCATCTAATGACCGTGAATATACAATACCAAAGGCTTGTCCCTGATATGCAGCATTGGTGTTTGCCAGCAAATGAATGGTATTGTGGTCATCACCGGTAGTGATCATTCTTGGCCATGACAGTGTGGTTGGTCCGTTAGTATAAGTGAATAGTTTCTGATCCCACGAGCCTGTACCTTTATCAGGCCTGGTCAATAAATACAATTTAAGAGCCGTAAAGTCATGACTTACAACGATTTCACCGTTCGTCCCCCATGGGGCATAAGACGGCCAGCCTGTCCTGAGGGTTTCGATTCGCTGTGTAGGTTGAGGTTGTCATTCTGAGCCGTTAAAAAAATTATAGCCAGTTCCCCGGTCGGGAAAGGTGGTTTCACTAAAACCTAATGTCCAGACGGCCCCATTGGTCCCATCATCATAACAATAAATCCTGTTCTGTAAAGAGGCATTTGATTGCAGATCATAAATGGTAGTGCCTATGACATCTTCTGTAATTATCTCATCCCTCATCGTTGTAATCATTGAGTTCGGGACTTTGTAAACCGGCAAGTCAGGACTTATAATAAAGGGTTTGACATAGTCTGACTTAATAGCATAATCCTTAAATTCGAGAGGCAGTGTTGCCCTTTGCTGAGCAATCATGACATCAATAGATAGCATGAGGAATAAAAAGTGTATGGCTGTTTTCATGGCATGAAGATTTTAAAGCATTAAAACAATAAAATTAATGAATTTTCTGAAAAAGAATTTAAATAAGTCAGTTGCTGAATTTTATCATTCAATATGAACATTTTAAGCAACTAGTTGTTTTTGTTTAGAATTAGTCTAAATAATTTATAATATCACAAGTTATGAAAAACATTACGATTTTATTTTCAGCTTTTGTAGTGGGTGTTATCATGTTAATATCCAATACCGCCAATGCAACAAAGTGGGTTGTCAATGTGCAGAATTTTTCCTTTTCGCCTTCAAATTTACCGAATGTCATAGTAGGTGACACCATCAGGTGGGTTTGGATCAGTGGCACCCATACCACGACTTCGACAACCATTCCGGCCGGGGCAGCAAGCTGGAACCATCCCATCACCAGTTCAAACACCTTTTATGAATATCACGTGACCATTGCAGGCAACTATAATTACGTGTGCACGCCCCACGCAGGCATGGGGATGGTTGGGTCATTCACGGCCACAGCCCTCACGCCTATCCTCGTGAGCATTTCTCCAAACCAGGCTTGGCAGGGAGATTCATTCCTGGCAACGATTACAGGATCTAATACAAATTTCAATGGATCACCGGCTGTTTCTCTTTCTTTTTCAGGCAATCCAAGCGAAATTATCAACGCAACCAGCGTGACGGTGATCAGCCCTACTGTGCTGCATGCTCAGTTTACCATTCCTATATCGGCCAGCGCCGGTCTATGGGATGTACACGTAAACACTTTGGTGCTGCAAGATGGCTTCACAGTGATTGAAGTGATCCCGGCCATAACCTTCATGTCACCTAATTTTGCCCACCAGGGCGATTCCTTTAACGGAACGGTATTCGGGCAAAATACTTCCTGGACGGGTACCCCATCGGTTTACCTGAGTTATTCCGTCAACCCTTCAGAAATTATCAACGGGTCCAATGTCGTTGTTACAAGCAATACTGAATTGACAGCAGATTTCACGATCCCTTCGAATGCCTCCACCGGAAATTATACCATCCATGTTGATGCGCTTGAACAAGCCAATGGATTCACTGTGCTGGCCACCCTGGTCCCTGCTCTTTCCGGTATTTCCCCTGATAACGGAAATCAGGGCAACCTGGTACCTACGACAATAACTGCCGAAAACACTTCGTTTGTCGGCACTAATCCTTCAGTCTCCCTGAGTTTTACAGGTAATCCTTCAGAAGTAATTGATGCTTCAATTGTCAATGTTTTGAACGATAGCCAGCTCGAGGCCATATTCAATATTCCTGCAGATGCCTCAGCAGGAAGCTGGGATGTGCATGTCGATGATATGGTCCTTATAGAAGGATTTACAGTGAATTTGTTATCCGGTATAGGTGATCCGCTTGAAACCCTGGTCCGGACCTTTCCAAATCCGGTCAGCCATCTTTTCTTCATTGAAAATGCAGCAGGGGCTGATGTGACAGTATTCAATACAATGGGAAAAAATATTGTAGCGCAAAAGATCACTTCGGAAATGCAAGCCATTGACATCAGCCAGCTTTCCCCTGGGATTTACATTGTCAGGATAATGATGAACGGCAATGACAGGGTTGAAAAACTACTGGTGAATTAAAGGTCAGATCAGTACGCATTAAAAAATCCCTAAACATCTTTTATCCAGTTGTTTAAGGATTTTTATTGTTGCCCGACCAGGATTCGAACCTGGACTCTACTGATTCAGAGTCAGACGTGTTAGCCAGTTACACCATCGGGCAATAGAGTGTGGGTGTCAGTGTGCAAGTGAAGTGTGGGTGTGTTATTTAGGAGGGCAAAAGTATAAATTTTAAGGTTGAGCCCCCTCCGAAAAGTCGGGGAGACGAATTTACAATATTTTAAAACATGTTTGTTTTCATAGTTATAAACAATTGAATGTCAATATCTTAATTTATTTTGTATGATTTTTCTTCTT
>JALNZD010000084.1 GCA_023229505.1 Bacteroidales bacterium
TCTGACCGAGTCTCCGGTATTATTCAGTTCAAAACCGTGAGAATTACAGCTTCCACCGCCTTCATTCGCATACACCACCAAAAATCCATGTGGAGAAATTGTAGTTTCACCCGTATTGGTTCTGCAGCTTTCTACGAATATTTTATGCGTAGCGGTTCCGCTGCCGGAATAGTTATCCATTAAATAGTAACCGGCTAAATCAATTGTAGCGGTAGCGGATATATTATACAGCTCCACCCATTCACCGTCCGGCTTGGGACCATTGTTTTCAGGTCTTGGCAAAAATTCGTTCAACACTACGCCAGAAAGCACGGGCGGTGGCGTAATCGGCCAATGACCGGAATTTAAAGTGACGGAGATTTCTTCGGTGGCGGTGAAGCCACCCGCTCCTTCGGCCAAATCTGTCTGCCAGCCACTATAAATAAATTTAAAGGTGCATGATTTGTCCTGCAAACTGTCGGCCGTTGAACTCGGCAAACTGATGGTAAACAGCCAATCGGCCGAGGCGCTGTCAAAAATCGTTGGCGCAGTGGCAAGACTTAGCAACGTGCCGGTATATTGGGTAATACCGTGCAACTTGGCTACCAATTCCAACCCGTTGCACAGACTGTTCTCGCCGTCCGCCTGTGCCGCGCTAACCTTGTATTGAAAACCTAAAATGCCCTCGTTGGAAACATTAACAATGCGGCTGGACGACTCTCCTTTATTAATCGTGTTCGGCAAAAAATCAGTTGCCGAACTTAATGAAAAATCCAAAGTGCCGGCTTGTATAATATTGCCCGTTGAAGTTGCCGTATCATTAAAATAAGCGACCGTCTGTCCAATAGTTGAAAGGCCGGCCCAGTTGAGTGCAATCATCAACAGCAAAACTACCGCCTTAATCACGATTTGTTTGAATAATTTATCAGCCGTTTTTTTCTTAGCAGTTTTTTTCACCGGTCTTGCCCTGCTCTTTGCGTTGGCAACAGTTGGCTCAGCCTTGCTGGCTTTTTTCCGAATGATTTTTTTAATTTTTTTAATTTTCTTTATCATCTTATTCTAACTTTGACATTTTTTTATTCTTTTTAACTTCTGCAAAAATATTTTTCGTTTCATCCCAAATAATAATCATTGCCGGCACAATGATAATCAGCATAAAGCCGAAGGGCTTTTTGGCTGTATTAACCGCGTAGCCGACATAAGGTGCGGTAAATAAAACCTTTCCCACAATATCCTTACCGGTGATTTCTTTCGTGTCCGGCGCATTGTTGGCGTCGCCCTTGGTAATATAAATCGTCTCGCCGCCAACCACTTTCATTTCGTGAATTCGGTGCGTGGTCGGCGTCTGGGTCTTGCTTATACGGCCGAAGGTGATGACATCACCGACTTTGTATTCAGATGATGGTTTAACCACCACGATACTGCCGGTGTGGATGCTTGGCTCCATTGAACCGGAAAGCACTGACATTATTTTAATATTGCCGGTGATTGGAAAGATAGAGATTATAAATAGGAGAGCAAAGCCTGCCAGAAGCGCGAGTATAAGATAGTATGCGTATTTGTATAAAAATTTATAGGTCATAATTAAACATTATCAAATGCTTTATTCCTCTGCCGACGATAAGTCAGCAGAGGTAAAAACATATAATTCGAGGATTATTTTATGTTTTACTGCTGATTGAGTGTGAATGTAAGAGTCGTTGTCAAGTTCGCGCCCTGGAAGTTGTTGCCGGTAGAAGGACCGTCAACCTGCACACCCATAACAAGTTGCTTTTGTTCGCTTGCGTTAAGACCCACCGCCGCATTCGTAATCGGAGTGAGGCGCAAGTCCTGAAGGTCGGCATAGCCGTTAGCGTTCTGGTCAGTGCCGTTGATCAGACCAGCCACTGGACCACCCAAAAATCCAGCAGTGTTGACATAAGCAGAAATTTGATCGGAAGGATCTTGATCGCCCCACCAGTTGTTCTGACCGTTGACGTCCGTGCCTGTGGTATTTTGAATGCCTAGCGCGACATTTGGAGTGAAGTTGTTTTGGTTGATGGTGACAAAAGAAACACTTGGATTATCTTCTACATTCACCCCAACGGCATCCGATGGAGACTTGTGGTCAATAAGATTACTGATGTCATTGTATGTTACGACGGCATTCAGCGTATTGCCCTCCAGTCCGATCGCGTGTGACCAGAGGCCTTCAAGCGCGCTGATGGTGTTGTTCTTGATGACAAGGCCATTGATGTATCCACCCGAACCATGAACATTCACCAAGACACCATATGCCCCGCGACCTGCATTCCAAGCCGCAGTTGAAGCTTGTACATTTGAGATAATATTATTTTGAATTGTTACATCAGAGATAACGCCTGAATCGGCTGAATTACCGATGTAGATGCCCTTGGCACTTCCACTGCCCGCGAATACTAGAGTTAGATTTCCGATGTTGGTGATAGTGTTACCCGAGAAAACAAAATGCGCACCACCGGAAGAGCCGGCAGTTAAAGAAATCGCCTGGACTGAACCGCTTGATAGTGTGGTACCAATATGGTTGATATTGTTGTCCTTAACACTAATATTGCTTATTCCACTACTAATTTGCACGGCATAGGTACCGTTCGGATTTGTAATATTAAATCCGCGGATTGTTACGCCGCTTGAAGTAATATTAAATTGAATGCTTGAGGTAAATAATGGGCCTTGAGTGGAAACGATTGTCATCGGTTGGCTTACAGTAATTTCCGGGTGGCCTTCCCACGTCGAATTATAATCGCCGGGAACAACACAAACTGTTTTATTGGCGTTTGCTGAAGCGCTTGCCGCAGCAGAAATTGTAGTACCCGAAACAGTAACATCGCAATTTGTCGGCGTTACATACGCGCCAATCGTTGCCCCTGCGCCGCCCGTGAGTAGATTTGAACCGCCGAGCGTAAGCGAAGTAATACGTACTTGCTTTTCAAAACCGCCAACCGTCTCGGTATTACCTGCGCTAACGCCAAGATGCATACCGTTTACAGTTCCAATGTTCTTAAGCCACACGCTTGAAACGCTCGGCGTGCCACCTGGTGCCATCGCGGAGAAATTCCACGATGCATTTTGCGAAGTCAACCAGCCGTTATACGGAATGCCATTGCTATCTTTAGCAATAGCAAGATTGAGTGTACCTGCAGTAAAAGTATTGCCGGTTGAAGTTGCGGAGCTGCTGAAAAAGGCCATGGTTCCACCGACGACAATGGCCGCGACCGCCGCAATCAGCGCGACGCTTAAAATTATTCTTTTCATAAGTTTACTTGTACCGTTAACCTTTGCTTTGCAAAATTTAACGGGATTTGTCGGTTTCGCCGCTTGATTTATCACCAGCGTCCCTCCACTCGACCTTTATTGTGGCGCAGGTGATAAATTATCCTTAGGTTTAACCGTTTTAATTAATAACTTTTAGTTAATATATAAATTTAATAATCTTTTACCACTTGTCATTCCCGCATCTCCCTTTTGTCATTCCCGCGCAGGCGGGAATCTTTTCCTTTCTGTCATTCCCGTCCCCGTTTTCACGAGGATAAACTCCGGCGGGAATCTTTTCCTTTCTGTCATTCCCGCGCAGGCGGGAATCTTAGTCGGTTTATAGAGTAAGATCCCCTTCCCTCGCTAACGCTCCTTCGACTTAGCTCAGGACGGGTCGCCGGGGATGACAGAGGAAGGGGGCAAGGCGCTCGCCGGGGATGACAGGAGGGGTGGGACGCTCGCCGGGGATGACAGGAGCGAGTAATACGCTCGCCCTGCCTACCGGCAGGCAGGCGGGGATGACAGGGGGGGGATGCGGGAATAAAAAACGCCCTTAAAACTCAACCGGCTCGTACCATTTGTTCTAAGGGCGTTGTTGTTTATGAAAAACGTTAATGCCCGACTATTAGACATGTTGCTTAATAAGCTTCGTGACGAAATTTTCAGATTTTGCGGAAATTTTTTCAAAAATCTTTGAAGTAATATGGATATATTAGCAAAAAGATTTTTGGAAAAATTTACCGAAATCTGGAAATTGCAGTAGGAGCTTATTAAGCAGCAGGTCTATTATATTCAATTGTTAACTCATCCGGTATTGGGCGGTAAAGCCATTCTCCGCCTGATCCATCCCGAATTCATCGGCGGCGGTCGGCTGTTGGCACTGAATGTAAATTTCTTTATCTTTAATGGTTAAAACATTGAGTGATTTGCACTTGGGGCATTTTTTTTCCTGCTTGATAAAACCGGCAAATTTGGTGATGGTAGCGAAATGGCAGGTGCATTTGGCACAGCGCCAGATGAATTCTCCGATCATACACAAATAAAAAAACCCGCTATAAACTAACGGGAATCGTTTTGGACGGCTCTATTAAACAAACAACCTGCCGATTCATGGCTTGTATTTGATTTATTACACCCCGTCACCATAGAGAATTATTAGTTTTAAAATATATAAACTTATTTCTCTATTATTTTCAACTCAATTATGTGTCTGCATTCTAAGCATATTTATATTTAAAGTCAAGAGGAAGAATGCGGATAAAAAAGCAAAAAGTTACCATTTTTGACAAATTGGTAACTTAATATTTTAATAGTGTGTTTTTAGGCCGGTTTTAGGCTGGAATCGCTTAGATGATAATCAAAATAAACACCCTTAAATCTGAAGTACAACTCAATCAAGGTCGATCAGCCCGACAACATAGCCACGAACACTTTTAGCAGCGATTAGCGCTTCCTTCGCCTCTTTCTTCGTATAATTTATCGGCGTATCAAGCGGATATCTTGTTTCAATATAATAATCATTAAGCAAGATACATTCATTTTCAAGCTTAACAAATTCGTATTTTATTTTTTTACATTCATTCAGTAGTTTGATTAAGTCATGAATCTTTTCAACATTTTTGCCGGAAAATACTAAATAGCCTTTCAGATATTTTTCCGACATTTGTTGCGAGAGGAAACAGGTCGTGCCCAAGTAGCCGCCTTCAGTCAGAACAACTTTAGCCGATTTATAATCATCATCGGCTTTTTTAATCCATTCTTTGGCAAGTATCAGGTTATTTTTTTTCATAAACCAGTTTGCCTGAATTAATTATTCCCAAAATAAATCCGTCGCCAAGTCTGGTGCGCCTGGCAATCTCTGCCGGCGTATAGACTAAAATATCAACCGGAACTTGTCGATCAAGAAGAAGTCTGGAAACTTCACGATTACGTTCGCGGCGCGGCTTGATTGTTTTTTTAACTATAAAAAAATCAATGTCGCTGCTTGAAGTGATTTTTCCCTCCGCAAAAGAGCCAAAAATATATATTTTTTCCGGCTCGTATTCCTGCTTGATTTTTTCCACGAATCTGGCGGCTTCTTTTTGATAAAATTCTTTTCTGCTCATGAATATATATTACCTTTTTTACTTATAAATTGTCAAAATATAATTTTACAGGAAACACAGAAACGTTGGGGGAAACACTGGGGTCAAGTCCCATACCAGTTCGCTACGGGATAAATCTTCCCGCCCGAGGCGGATCAGCCCGGGGCTGAGAAACTTGAATTTAGTTAATCCGATTTTAATTTATAATAAGTGGCTTTGCCTTTTCCAATCTTCACAATAATGCCAAAATTTATCAATTTATTAAAATCCAAATTCCTTGCCGGCTTAGAACGCAATGTTT
>JALNZD010000085.1 GCA_023229505.1 Bacteroidales bacterium
AAAGATAAAAAGAAAAATCATACAAATTACATTAAGTTATTGACAATCAATTGTTTATAACTATGAAAAACAAACATGTTTTAAAATATTGTAAATTCGTCTCCCCGACTTTTCGGAGGGGACTCAACTTTGAACTTTGAACTTTGAACTTTGAACTGGTACGCCGTATATACATTGCCCAGGGCTGAGAAAAAAGCCCACACTGAGCTTATCAGACAAGGCATCGACGCCTATTTGCCACTATTGCGTACCCTGAAGCAGTGGTCCGACCGGAAAAAATGGGTCGAAGAGCCGTTGTTCCGTTCCTATATCTTTGTGAATATCCCTCAAAGCCGGTATTTCGATGTGCTCAACACTACAGGTGTAGCGCGTTATATTACTTTCGAAGGAAAAGCTGTTCCCATCCCTCCCCAACAAATCGAAGCCGTCAGATTCTTCCTTTCGTCCGACGATCCACTGCCTGAAAATATGGAACAATACCTCCCCGGACAGTCGGTTGAAGTGATCAAAGGTCCGTTAAAAGGCCTTTTCGGGGAATTGTTTCAGTTAGCCGGCAAGCAAAAAGTTAAAGTTGAAATCTCCACCGTTGGGCAATCCATTTTCGTGACAATCCCAATAACACACTTGAGAATCCTTTTTAAATAGAACGCGGATCTCCGCGAATGCGGCGGATTTTCACGGATAACTTAACCGCGTTAATTCGTATTATTCGCGTAATTCGCGTTCTCATTTACGCAACCTGGAATTGGAATTCGGTGAATCCACTAACGCTATCCGTCTCGAATTGAACAAGTTTGAGCTGGCAGGATTGTTGAAATCGGAAGTGAAAGGGAATAAGAAAGTCTTCCGTGCCAACACCGGTCATCCGTTGTTTAACGACATCCACAACATCCTGCTCAAAACCATCGGGTTTGACCAGATCATCGACCGTATCGTCACCAAACTGGGAAATGTTGAGGAAGTTTACGTGACCGGGGATTTCGCACGGGGGATTGATAACCAGATCATCGACCTGATTTTTGTCGGTAATGAAATTAACCGCGAATTTCTCCTGAAACTCATCGGAAAGACTGAAGAGCTGATCAACCGGAGGATCCGCTATGTCATTTTCCCGACAGAAGAGTTCGTCAATTACCGGAAGAAACTCAGCAACACCGCCGCGCTGATACTCTGGAGGCGCGAGGAGTGAGGTGGAGCAGTGGAATGGTGAAAAGGTGAAACAGTGAAACAGCGATATTCCAACACACCTTTTCACCATTTCACCTTTTCACCATTCCACCGTTCCACCGTATCACTAATTTTCATTATCTTTAAATTCAAATATAACGATCCCTGAGATGAAAACAATCAAATATATTATTTACAAAGAAGGCAAATATTATGTTTCACAGTGCCTGAATGTTGAAATATCAAGTTTTGGGAGTACAATTGATGAAGCAGCATCAAATCTGAAAGAAGCGCTTGATTTATACTTTGAAGATGAGCCGGCACGCAGGAATTATCGAAAAATTGAAGATACGCTGATCGGAGAATTAAATATCCGGTTCTGATGACGAAATTACCTTCCTCCATCATCCCGGCACCCAGAAAAGAAATACCTGTCGGAACCCTAAAATCGATCAGCAGACAATCCGGCATTCCATTCCAGGAGTTTATCGATTAAATCTATCACCCAGTCACCAGTCACCGTTTCACCGTTTCAAACTTTGCATTTTTTGAGTATCTTTGTCAAAATGTCATAACTCAATGGAAACTATTCTAATCACATCAAAAAATAAATCCGATATTGATCTGTTACGAAAACTGGTTGAGAAAATGGGGCTTTCATTTATTTCTCTCAATGATGAGGAAAGAGAAGACATTGCTATGTTGCGGGCTTTACTTGAAGCGGACCGGACTCAGAAAGTTTCAAAATCTACTATCTTGAAGAAAATTGAAGAAAAATGCAAATAGAATTCCTTCGTGCATTTTATAAGGATTTGGATAAGTTAGAAAACAAGAAAGTTGCCCAAAAATTAGGTGTTATTATTTCAATGGTTGAAAGTTCCGATTCCCTTGACAATATTCCGAACATTAAAAAACTAAAAGGGCATCCGACAGCGTATCGGATCAGGATACAAAACTATCGGGTCGGAATATTTCAGGAAGGGGATACAGTTGAGTTTGCCAGGATTCTGCCCAGAAAAGACATTTATAAGTATTTTCCAAAATAATTGGTGAAAATTTGTTCCCTTTTGGCAAAAAGCGCATGAACTGCTAAAATCTGTTTCACAATATCACCATTTCACCTCTGGAAAGTGGAACGGTGGAATAGTGGAAAGGTGATACAGTGAAACGGTGAAAAGGTGAGATGGAAAAATTGAAAAGTTACAGGGAGTTGGAGGTTTGGAAGGTTTCGATGGAATTTGTTACGGAGATTTATCAGATCACATCAAAGTTCCCTTCTTCGGAACTTTACGGGCTTTCAGCACAGATCAGGAGATGTGCCGTTTCGATTCCGTCAAACATCGCGGAAGGGGCAGGAAGAAAAAATACCAGGGAGTTTATTCAATTCCTCTATGTGTCAAACGGCTCTTTATCAGAATTGGAAACCCAACTTGAAATTGCCTTCAGATTGAGATACATTACTGATCCTGAACCCTGTAACAACCGGATCATGCACGTCAGAAAAATGCTGGTCAACCTGATACGAGCGCTAAACCAAAAACTCAACAGCACAGGATAGTGGAACAGTGGAACAGTGAAATAGTGGAACAGCGATTTCACCTTTTCACCATTTCACCTTTTCACCGTTTCCGTTTCACCGTTCCACCGTTTCACGGGTAGAACGATAATTGATACTAACTACAAATGACCGAATCTCAAAACATTGAGTATAAGACCACTTGGCGCGATGAATACCTTAAGTGGATTTGCGGCTTTGCCAATGCTAATGGAGGCAAATTGCTGATTGGATTTGACGATAAGGGGCGAGTGGTGGGTGTTGGCGATCATGGCGTGTTTTACTATCGCAGCGGTAGCACCAAACAGGAACTCAAGGGGGCGGCTCTTCATGATTTTTTACTCAGGAAGATGGGTAGGACCTGGGATGGAATTAGTCCGGAAAGCGCAACAATTACAGAGATAGATACTTTTACCGTTCATCTTTTTGTGCGTAAAGCACTTGCTGGTAACAGGATTTCGCCAGATGTGAATCCTGGCGATATTGAAGGTACTCTACAGAACCTAAACCTACTTAACGAAAACAAACTGCCAAAGAATGCAGCGCTACTTGTATTTGGCAAGAATCCTTTAAAACACTTTACGACAGCGTACTTCAAAATTGGAAGGTTCGGAGAAGCCGATCATGATCTGCTTTTTCAGGATGTGGTGGAGGGGAACATACTCACCATGGCCGATAGGGTGATTGAAATTCTGAGGTCTAAATACCTGGTGTCTCCTATTCGTTATCAAGGGCTACAGCGCATTGAAGAGTTAGAGTATCCCGAAGAGGCTTTGCGCGAAGCGATACTCAACGCCATTGTGCATAAGGATTATACAGGTGCACCCATCCAAATGAGTGTGTACAACGACAAGTTAATACTCTGGAATCCAGGTAGGTTACCTGAGGATATCACCGTTGAAATTTTAAAGCAGAAACATCCATCTCGCCCTGCTAATAGAAATATTGCCGAGTTGTTTTTCAAAGCCGGATACATTGAGGTTTGGGGTCGGGGAATTGCGAAAATACTAAACGCCTGTAAACAAGCTAGATTACCAGAACCTATCATGGAGGTGTATGCTGGAGGAATTCAGATAACCTTTCTTAAAAACAGGAATGTCACCAATGATGTCGTAGATAATGTCGTAGATAATGTCGTAGATAATGTCGTAGATAACAGGTTAGACAAAATTCTTAACCTTATAGCTGAAAATGATCAAATTTCAGCAGCGCAAATCGCCAAACTATTGAATATCACAAGCAGAACGGTGCAAAGAGAAATTGAAAAACTCAAGAAACTAAACAAATTAAAACGAGCTGGATCAGAGAAAACCGGTCATTGGGAAATAATGAAATGAAATATAGAAACGCTTAAACTCTGGAATGGTGGAACGGTGAAAAGGTGAAAAGGTGATAGGGTATGGAAAAGTTAGCAAACCAGATCAGACGATGTGCTGTGTCTATTCCCTCAAACCTTGCTGAAGGTTCTGGCAGGAAAAACACCAGGGAGTTTATACAATTCCTTTACATTTCTAATGGCTCATTATCGGAACTTGAAACACAAATGGAAATTGCTTTTCGGTTGGGTTACTTCACAGACCTTGAAAACTATACTGAAAAAATAAAATACATAAGAAAAATGCTGGTCAACCTGATACGAGCGCTAAACCAAAAACTCAACAACACATGACAGTGGAACAGCGATTTCACCTTTTCACCATTTCACCTTTTCACCGTTTCACCTTTTCACCCAGTCCCCCAGTCCCCCAGTCCCCCAGTCACCTCTGGAAAGTGTAACGGTGGAACAGTGACATGGTGACATGGTAACTAGGTAACTGAGTAACTAGGTGACTAAGGAATTAAAAATAAGAATAATGAAAACCCATAAAGATCTTGAAGTATGGAAAAACAGTATTAAACTTATAACCAATATTTATTCGACTACGAGAAATTTTCCAAAAGAAGAATT
>JALNZD010000086.1 GCA_023229505.1 Bacteroidales bacterium
ATGATTTCATATATGCCTATTTAGGCACAAAAATAAATCAACATTATCCTATTTATCCATCTGATTTAAAATCTTTTAAACAATATTTTGTGAATAACTGTGCCTAAAAAGTGAAAAGTTACGGTTATAATAAATTTGGAAAACCAGTACTTTTGATTGAGTAAATTTTTTGATAAGAAGAGGAAAGAAAATCCCGACCCATGACGCAGCAAAAGAGAAAATATGAGCAAAAGACCATGTGGGTGGCTATTCTTACTTCAATCACAATGGTTGTGGAAATAATTTTCGGGCTTACCACTAAGTCGATGGCCCTGCTTGCCGACGGCATCCACATGGGTTCGCATGTTCTTGCCATTGGTTTGAGCTGGCTGGCTTACATTATAGTAAGGAGGGTTTCTGATAATGAAAAATACAACGGGAAGTCGGATAAGATCCTCTCCTTGTCCGGTTACAGCAGCGGCCTGATGTTGCTGATATTTGCGATTGTCATCATGGCTGAAGCTGTTAAGCGTTTTTATAATCCAGCTGAGATAAAGTATCATGAAGCCATTCTTATTGCCATCATAGGTCTGATAGTTAATATCGTCAGTGCGATTTTGCTTCATCATGACAATCAACACTCCGATCACAATATACGCGCAGCCTATCTTCATGTTATTGCAGATGCATTGACAAGTGTGTCGGCAATCCTCGGCCTGACCGCAGCGATGATCTGGGGCATTGCCCATATTGATACCATCGCAGCCGTTTTGAGTTCAATATTGATTATCAGGTGGTCGGTCGGATTATTGAAAAATTCCGGGAAAGTATTACTGGATTTGGAAACAGATTCTGATCATCATACACATTGAGGATTTAACAAACAGATCCTTTGGTCTTTTAATCTTTATTCAATTTATATTTGGGTTATACTTTTAACTTTGCCCTTTGCCCTTTGCCCTTTGAACTATTCGTTGAACGGCCTTTCCCCTTCACGCTCCACGCTTACGATAAAATACTTAGTATCTCCTCTCCAGGGAAAGATTGAATACCGTTTGATATAATGAAGGTTAACTCTTTCCCCGCTGAGGGCAACGGCTTCCAGTTCCCTGATCACATCGGGTTTGCTCGTCTCGACCGAGAAATCAAAAGTTTCGGCAAATGGTGAAGCTCCTTTTAATGCACCGAAAGATTGCAGGTTCAACTGGCCTTCATAGGTCTTGAAAACGATCCCTTTCTTGCTGATCCTTACAACGCTCCCGGCACGAACACCTTCGTCATAAATACTAAAGTATAAAAAGATAGTTATGCCGGCAACCAGGACCAACAGGATGATTGCCAGGTTTCTGAAAAAGTGACCCTTTTTTTTGGGCACGCCGGCGGTGTTTGGATCTTCCATCACTAGCAAATATTAAGGTGAAGCAGAGAACAAAATTAAAAACTTAAAGGTAATAAAAAAAAGGGCATAAAGCAACGCTCAATGCCCTTCGCCCTTCGCTCTATGCCCTAAGCATTTTAATGCCGGATAACGATTTTCTTTGAAATGCTGCCTGACTCAGAACTGACCTTCAGCACATAAAGTCCATCCTTAAAATCCGTCGTATTAATAAAATAAGATGAATTGGTCCGCATGCCTGAAATCTCATCTGCATATACAATCTTACCCAGCAGATCACTGAGCTCAATCCGCGTATTTCCTTTTAGTGTTTCGCCTGTCCTGATGTTCAGACGCTCATTGGCCGGGTTGGGGTAAATAGAAACCATGACATCGTTTTCCGGGTCGCTTACACCAAGCACATTATTAGTAGCCACGTTGGAATATGAACTGCCATAATCGGTTGACCTGTTGACCGGATTACAACCGGCAGGATTTATAACTTCAACAATGTAATATACATTGCCGACCGGCGCTTCCAGATCTGTATAGGAATTAAAACTGGCCGAGATGGTTGCAATCTGGTTATACCCGCTGACATCAGTTTTGCGGTAAATGTTATAGGTAGCCACATCGAATCCGATATAATCTGTCCAGATGAGGTTCCATGAATTTCCGACACCCTGGTTGATCGAAAGATGGATCGTCTGGTGCAGGTCGCCAGCAGGGAAAATATGGCCATCAGCATCTTCAAAACCCAGTTCATACCGGTATGATTTCATATTCGGATTCGAATTGGTATCAGTGAAGACGGCTAAATCACTATAATTCACTATTCCAATAGGTTCATAAATTCCAGCCTCATCGCTCTCTTTGTAAACGATGAATTTATCGATTAATGAAGAAACCGGCTTTTCCCAAACGATGACATTATAATTTGTCGTGCTGTCGACCGACACCATGCAGATAGGTGTTTCAGGGTAAGTAAGGATGCTGAACACATTACTGGTATCAGAGACAAAATCCAGATAATAATCGGAAACTCTTATCAGGCATTGGTTTGATGAAATATCGGGGGTAATCCATTCATAGCTGCCCTGAATGTCTTCGATAACCACATAGCTGATGTAATTCCATGTCTGGCCATTATCTGCCGAATATTCAAGGTAAACATAGTAAGCTGATGGATTGTCATAGGACCAGGAAATGTTATAAGCCGACCCGGTATTCCATATTTCACCTCCAAGAGGAGAAGAAAGAGTGATAACCGGTGTTTCAAGGATAGTAAACATAGCGCTCAGTCCAAACCTTGACGGGTCGGCAGCATCAGAAATGCGTATAACGCATGATTCGGAAGGTGTTCCCATCACAGTCCAGTAGTAATAATACTGCGTGGCATCGATGTCTTGAGCCACCGTCTGCCAGGTTTGTCCGTTATCAGATGACAGGTCAATATTTAACAGACTGATATCATCTGCGGCCAGCCAACTCAGGTAGGTCTGGCTCTTATTGTAGAATGAGTAACCTTCATAAGGATAATAAACAATAACCGGGGGGACATTCACCGTAAACATCTGGTCGCTTTCGTCCATGACGACATCGTAATAATAGTCATAAACTCTGACCATGGCGGTCGTTGTGGATATATAAGGCACATATACTTCGGCATTCCCACCTGTTTCAGTACCATACCCATACCCAAGACCTGACCATGTCTGACCTCCATCGGCAGAAAAATCGATATAAACATAGGCCGGGAGATTGGTCCCGGTCCAGCTCACAGTTGCAATCTCAGAATAGTTCCACACTTCACCTCCATTAGGTGAAGTAAGGCTGATAGTAGGCAATTCCACGATGGAAAAAACCGGACTCAAACCATAAGATGTAGAATCTGTCGCATCTGCAATCCTGATAACGGCCTGGTCAGTCAGCACATCCGGAGCAGTCCACGTATAATCGAATCCGGAATAGTTGCTAATGATATTGGTCCAGGTTGTCCCGTTATCCAGCGAATAGTCAAGCGTAAAGTCCGTAAGGGTATACGAATACCAATCAATGTAAACAGGCGCTGTCCGGTAATAAAAATCTCCATAGTAAGGAGAATAAATGTAAACCGGTGGTTCGGTAACTGTAAAAAAACTATCGCTTTCATCGGTCACAGTCGGGTCATTGTAATCGGAAATCCTGATCATTGCCTGAGTAGTTGTATAGAGATAGTTCTGGAAAGTATAACTGCTGACTGAGTCTATTGCATAAATGAAATCCAGGTAATTCCAATATTGTCCGCCATCTTCTGAGTACTCAATCAGCCCTGTAGCAGGCTCTCCTGTATATTCCCATGAGATCGTACAAGTGGAGCCCTGCAGCCAGTTTTCTCCGCCGTTGGGGGATAGCAGAGTAAGGGTAGTGTTCTGGCCGAAAGTCAGAGAGTTAAAGAAAAGGACAACCATAATAATCATCAGCCCTTTTCCTGCTTTTGTCATTTGAGAGTAATGTTTTGTTTTCATTGTTACCATTTTTGTAAAGTTAATATAAAAAAAATTACATAACAAAATAAATACATACTTGATTGTTAGAAAAACAAAAAACGATCAACTGGAAAATCAATTCCCCGAACGGGCATTTTTTGGCGCTGAGTGTTTTTCATACCTTTGCCTTTTCATTTATATTAACAGAAAGTAAGATGGTACATAATTTTCAACCAACAGCCTATCATTTGCAATCGCTGGTTACCGGAAGGGATTTTGAAGATGCCGGATGGATGTTGGAAGCCCCCGGAGAAGATAAACCTTCGCTGCTGCAGACGGTGTACACCCAGGATCAGTTACAGGTGAAAGAAGATGGCTTTGGCCTGTATAAATTTGCCGAATGGTTACCCGTGAAGCGCTTTTTAAATGGTTCATCATATCCGGTAACATATAAAAGTGAAAAATTAGCTTCCTGTTTAGGCTTGACAAATCTGTACATCACATTCAGCGGCTGGTGGCCTGAGAAAGGGGCGACTATGAAAACCTGCTCTTTCAAGGAAACCGAGGCCTACTCTGTATGTGCGCGGCTACAGGAAAATTCTGGTAAAGTTTTGGTAGTTGCTTCTGCGGGAAATACGGCCCGCTCCTTTGCCCGCGTTTGTTCCCCCGAGTTTGACACTTCATTTTTGTAATTGATTTATATACAGCACAGTAATGGCTTGCATAGAGGTTTGTGCCACTACATTTCGTTCTTTTTTATAAGATTTTAGATGGTATTCTCATGTTCATAG
>JALNZD010000087.1 GCA_023229505.1 Bacteroidales bacterium
TTATTTTTCTTTACAAATCAATTTTCAACCAAATTTGAATTTGCAATCTTCCAAAGTCATATTTTTATCGATAATCAGTATTTTTTCATTTTTAATAAATGTCCCTTTTTAGAGGGGGCTCAAGGTTTAAATTTTAAATTTTAAATTAAATTTCTATCCACTGCTCACTCTTCACTCTTCACTTTTCACTCTTCACTAATTTCGCCCACGGATCTTTCAGCGCCACCGTCCGGTTGAAAACCATCCGTTCCATCGTGCTGTCGGGATCTACATTGAAATAGCCGATCCGTTGGAACTGTAAGTACGAGTAAGGCTTCCTGTCTTTCACGCTGGGTTCGGCATAGGCCGGGTAGATGACCTTGAGGGAGTCGGGATTGAGAAACTCTTTAAAATCGCGGTCTTTATGGCCGGTTGGATCTGGATCCATGAAGAGGCGGTCGTAAAGACGCACCTCTACGGGCAACGCCAGGGCAATGGATACCCAGTGCAGGGTGCCTTTCACTTTGCGCTGACTACCGGAACCGCTGCGGGTTTCGGGATCATAGGTGCAGTGAAGTTCAGTGATGTTTCCGGACGCATCTTTAATGACTTCCTCGCACTTGATGATATAAGCGTTTTTCAGACGTACTTCGGTTCCCGGGGCAAGGCGGAAAAACTTGGGTGGCGGGTTCTCCAGGAAATCTTCCTGTTCGATATAAATCTCTCTTGAGAAAGGAACGACTCGTGTGCCGGCTGCAGGATCTTCCGGGTTGTTTTCCGCTTCGATTTCTTCAACTTTTCCTTCAGGATAGTTGGTGATCAATACTTTCAGCGGATTCAGCACCGCCATGATGCGCGGTGCGGTCTTGTTCAGGTCTTCCTTCACGCAAAATTCCAGCAGCCCGAAATCGATTACATTTTCCCGTTTGGCAACGCCTATAAGATCGGCGAAGTTACGGAGCGAGGCCGGAGTATAACCCCTTCGGCGAAGCCCAGAGATGGTAGGCATCCGCGGATCATCCCAGCCGTATACGAGGTTTTCCTGCACCAGCTGAAGCAGCAAACGTTTGCTCATCACGGTGTAAGTCATGTCGAGCCGGGCAAATTCGATCTGGCGGGGACGGTAGGCGTTTTTATCCTTCACGATCTGGTCGAGGAACCAGTCGTAAAGGGGCCGGTGCACCTCGAATTCCAGGGTACAGATCGAGTGGGTGATGCCTTCGATATAGTCCGACTGGCCATGAGCGTAATCGTACATCGGGTAGATGCACCATTTGTCGCCGGTACGGTGATGAGTGGCAAACAAAATGCGGTACAGCACCGGGTCGCGCATATGCATGTTCGGCGAGGCCATGCCAATCTTTGCACGCAGGATCCTCGATCCTTCGGGAAATTCGCCTTTGCGCATCCGTTCGAAAAGGTCCAGGTTTTCTTCCATGGAACGGTTACGGAAAGGGCTTTCCACGCCGGGCTGGGTGGGCGTGCCGCGCTGCTCGCTGATCTCCTCGGCGCTGTGGTCATCGACATAGGCTTTTCCTTCTTTAATCAGCATGACGGCCCATTCATAAAGCTGGTCGAAATAATCAGAAGCGAAAAAGAGCCGGTCTTCCCAGTCAAATCCAAGCCAGCGGACATTGTCCATGATCGAGTCGACGTATTCCTGTTCTTCCTTGGTGGGATTGGTGTCGTCGAAGCGGAGATTAGTCTTGCCGCCATATTTCTGAGCGAGGCCGAAGTTGAGACAAATAGACTTGGCGTGGCCGATGTGGAGATAGCCGTTAGGTTCAGGAGGGAAACGGGTATGCACACGGGCGTTGTTCTTCCCGTTGCGGATATCTTCTTCGATGATTTGTTCGATGAAATGAAGGGATTTGGTGGATTTCTCTTCCGGAGGATTATTGAGGGTCATAGAATGATTGGTTTTCAATGATGAAGGTGCAAAATTAAAATATTTTCAGGCTGGGGCGGGTATATTTTGAAGAAAATCGGATTAATACAATAAAGAGTTTCTCACAGGTTTATTTAAGGTTTCTCGCAGATTTACGCAGATTTTATTCGCAGATAAGCGCAGATATGAATGAAAATGAGATTTCCTATATAATAAGGGGGGCGATTTATAAGGTTTATAATAACCTTGGTCCGGGTTTATTGGAGTCGGTATATGAATTTGCGTTAGCTTTTGAGCTAAGAAAAATTGGATTAGAAGTTTTATGTCAAAAGCCATTTCCTGTCATATACGAAGGAAATAGGTTGGATACAGGTTTTCGATTGGATTTGTTGGTCGAGAACAAAGTAATTGTTGAAATTAAGTCTGTCGACCAGTTAATAGATATTCATCATAAACAATTACTAACCTATCTGAAAATTACCGGCTTGAAGTTAGGATTGCTTATTAATTTCAATACAATTTCAATTGATAAATCAATAATTAGGATCGTTAATGGGCTTTAAAAGGTTTCTCGCTGATTTACGCTGATCATTACGCTGATTTCCGCAGATATTTAATCAGCGCTTATCTGCGAATAAAATCTGCGTAAATCTGCGAGAAACTTTTCGCAAACCTGTGAGAAACAAAAAATCTCTCAAATGATTAAAAGTCTTGTCTCAGAGAACCTCCTATGCAGCAATCTCTCCAGCACTACCAGTCCCGCAGCTGCAGCAATGATCACCACCGTCACACTTGAAATATGCAGGCCCTTGATAAACGTCGACATAGAATTAAAGAACCCTTCCGAAAAGACGTTCATCGATACTTTCTGGATGCCCGTTGCAGAAAATATCTGGTCGAAATATGGGATATCAACAGTAAAAATGACCACGATAATAGCCGCTACGGCAATGATAATAGAAATCCAGGTTCCCGTTGATAAAAGTGGTGTATCATCAATAACAGGATTGTCCTTGATGCGGCCCATCACCTTGTCCGTGAAATTATCCGGCGCTTTTTCCAGCCCTTGTTTCCGGATGAGTTTCCGGATGAATTCGTCTATTTTATATTGATTTTCCATAATAATAATCTATTATATAATGCGTAATGATCTCATTTTTAACAATTCCTGTAATTCCAAATAAATCTTCTTTCTCACCCTATGTAGGCGCACCTTCACATTGCTTTCCCCCAGGCCTGTCACTTCGCTGATTTCAGTTATGGGTTGATTGTTCAGGTAGAACAAAGTTACCAGTACCCGGTCAATTTCCGGCAGTTTATCCAGTATTTTTATAATGACCTGCTTTTGTTCCTGTTCATCCAGTCCCGCAATTTCTTCTTCCACTTCTTCGTCAGGGATGATTTCCATTATTTCTTCTTCCAGATCCAAAGTTTTGATTCTGTTCTTTCTCACTTTCGAGATAGATTCATTATATGCGATGCGGTAAAGCCAGGTCGGGAAACTTGATTCTTTCCTGAAGCCGGCCAGTTTCTGGAATGCTTTCAGAAAGACGTCCTGTGCCACTTCCTCCGCATCTTCCCGGTTGCGGGTGATGTTCATTGCAATGGTGAAGACCAGGTCTTTATACCTGTTCACCAGTGGGGCGAACGCAGCCGTTTCACCAAGTATTACCTGCCCGATATAATGATTATCGTCCCGGTTTTCCATCTGTGCATTTGACGGAGATGAATGAATAAGGTTACAAAGTTATATCGAAACAAAATGAATTGAGCATTATTTTCTGTGAAAATCTGCGCTTTAAATCTGCGGTTATCTGCGAGAAACCTTAAAAATATTTCTCGCAGATTTTCGCTGATCAAGGTGCTGATATTCGCAGATTTGAATTCCAAATTTCAAATTTCAATTTTCAAATTTCAAAAAAGTGTAACCTGAAACAAAACACTACCGTCAAATGAGTGAATTTAAATAAGTACCCGAACTTAAACCTTAACACTAAACCTTAAAACTATGTTAGAGTTAACCCCAATCTTTGTCATGGCCATCATTTTTGGCTTTCTTTATGCTGTTATTTACCTGAACATCCGGAGAAAAGAGCGTATGGCATTACTCGAAAGAGGAGCCGATCCTTCCATCTTCCAGGAACCACAAACAGAGAAAAAGAACTCACTTCGTTATGGCCTCTTCCTCATCGGCCTTGCCATTGGAATATTGATGGGAAATGTACTGGAAGTCAGCACCGATCTGGGCCGCGAAGCTTCTTATTTCTCGATGGTCTTCCTGTTTGGTGGAATTGCGCTGGTTATTAGCTACTTCATTGGCAGAAATATTAAATAGTTCAAAGTTGAGCCCCCTCTAAAAAGGGACATTAATATAAATTGAAAAAATAATAATTATCGGTAAAAGTATGACTTTGGAAAAATGCCTGTCTGGATTTCGATGAAAATTTAGCTTCAGAGAAAAATA
>JALNZD010000088.1 GCA_023229505.1 Bacteroidales bacterium
ATAGTTCATATCCCACATGCCGATGCTGATCGGGGTGACCACGCCTTGCAGCGCGAAGGTGTCCGCAACCGTTACATCCATATAACCCAGCTTTTCGAACACCACATCATAGGTGCCCTGGTCTACATACAGGCTGTATTGGCCTTCGTCACCCGTGGTCGTCTGGAATGCTCCCGCTGTTACGGTCACTCCCGGCAACGGGCTGTCGTCGTCATTATCAATTACTGTACCGGCAAACTGGGCTGGTACATAGACATGCATCGTGTTGTTGATGATAAATTCCTGGTTGTTGGGATCGTTCGACTCCAGCAGTAATTCCTGCGTGTAATCGCCCGGTTCGTAATCCTGGGAATCATAAGTAATGGTGATATCCTGTGACTCGCCCTGGGCAATAGTGCCAAAAGCAGGCTCCACCGCTACGATAAAGTCAGCCGGCAGGCTGAACAGTAATGCCAGGTTGTTGTGGACATAATTCGTGTTCATAGATACCTGCAGGCCCAGCGACGGTGTCGAGGACTGTAGTCCGATCGTCGCGCTGTTAATGGTGAACCCTGCTGATATGTCCTTATACTGCACCTTGATCTTGCCATTGCGGTAAATGATAAACTGGAAATCCATCATGTAACCCGGGTAACTCAGCCTTTGGGCGTCATTCCATTGTACGATGGTATAGTCTGCGAATTGCTGGTAATAAATGCCAACTCCGGCATAGGTGGAATAAAGATCGTCCCAGAATCCTGCGATGAAGTCAACATTGGCTGAATTGTTGGTCGGAATGCCCGTATTGGTATAGGTGAAATAGGCAGAGTTGAAGCAAACAGCACCGTTGCTGGCTACCCAGAACTGGCTTTTGACCTCACCATAGAACTCGAAATCGAATCCCATGTTGTAAGGGCCCGCTTTACCGTCATCACCTAAGGTGCTGAGAGGTACAGCCGTTCCTGTAGCTGCGATGTCGATCCAGTTGAAGGTCGGTCCGCCTGATTCGTCACTGTCTATCCAGACATATCCGAAATCATCCGGTCCGCCGGCGCCAAGGATTACAGGGTAACCGCTGCCGTTGTAACTCTCGTCACCTTTCTCAACATCCGAACGGATCTCAACCGGTGAGCCGGTTTTGTTCTTTTCGATATTCGGATCATTCAACAGGTTCAGGGCGGCAAATTCCGGGAAGGTATAAGCCAGGGTACCCAGGCCAAGGTTCGAAATGGTAGTATAAACGTCAACTGTAAAGCCAACCCATACCCAGCCTTCCAGGCTACTCGGGTTAACATACAACACCGGATTCGGCCATTCGATGCACTCGGGACCCGCCGGGGAGGTGGAGCCTTCGTCATAAACAGCCTGCACCGTATAGCAAAATTCGCCGTAATCCGGCAGAACGTCCACATAGCTCAGGTTGGTCGTTGTTCCTACGATCACACCGTCTCGTTTGATCATGAAGAACTGGAAGGCATCGCCGTTCCATTCCCAGGTCAACCCTACTTCTCCGGCGACATCGTCGATCAGTGTAACTTCCAGGTTTTCCGGGGCTATCAGTTCATTGCCCATGATGATCATCGTTACCGGGACGGTAATGGTGGAAACGTCAGGATTGGAGGTGAAAACGACATCAGCCGTGTAAACTTCACCAGGGCTGGTGCCGGCGGCATCCAGGTGAGTAGGAATATTGGCAACGCCACCAAATGGGGGAACGGTGCCTTCATAATAATCCATGGTTAGCCAGTTGCCTGCACCACCACCGCCACCAAGGCACATAGCCAATCTTTCGGGCAGTGAAACAGAATTCTGCATCGCAGGGAAACCTGCTCCGGCCTGCGTGTTATTCCAGTAGAAAATCGGTGAAGCTTGAAATTGTACAGCAACCCATCCAGCGGCCAAATCTGTTGGAGGTACTTCCGCTGTAAATATACCGATCTGGTAGCTTCCAAGCAATAACATCCCGGTGTTGATCCCAACTAAAGGGATAGTCACTGAAGTCACCACTGCTCCAGGCGTAGAGCCAGGCTGGCAGAGTTCTATCAGGAAATTTCCGGGTGTTGTTGGCAGTGTGTAGCCAGCAAATACACCCCAGAATGTAACGGTCGAAATGGCTCCTTCAACACCGGAGAAACTCTGGTAACATTTATATCCGGCGCTCAGCGTGCTTGTGTAGGCATTGGTAGAACTGACCGGTGGTATGCTAAAGAGACTGCCTTCAGGGCAAATCATCAGGTCCCTTGAACCATTTTCAATCACGGTGCCATATCCGGTGGATGCAGCCCCATTTGGTTCAACTTGCTCTGTCTGATACCCCGGAGGGTTGATGATATAATTACCCCCAGAATTATCCGTTTCCGGGTAAACGATCTCAGCTTCCCATCCCAGCGGGCCGTTGCCGTTGTTCAGAATGTTCAGCGAGGTAGTGAAGTATTCGCCCGGGTTGAGGGTTTCCTCAATATAGAGCGGGTTGACCACCATGTTGGGCTGGGTCAGCGTGAAATTGTAAGTCACCGTAACATTGGAAATAACATCGATAACCGCAAAAGCGGGGTTATATCCGGCTTTATAGCATACGACATCCTGTTCGCCGCCATTTACACCAGTAAGAAGGTAATATCCATTAGGGCCGGAAGTGGTGTCCGGGCCATTCTGTACGGCAATCGTTGCGCCGGAAATGGCCAGGCCGTCATAATTAAAGACATAGCCTTCAATGTTTCCGGGTGGAACCAGAGGTTCCCAGTACCAGCGCATATTATCGTAATCATTAGTAGCGCCAACGTAAGGAGCAGGATTTATATAATCGGAATAACCATGAAGTGTACGGGTTACTGAGCCAGCCGTTTTATAAGTCTGGTAGTATGGGTATGCATAATAAGTATTATCTCCATCAGAAACTTCAATGATCAGGTTATTGGTCCCGGTCCAGATATAATCAGTTATATCGAAAGTTTTCCAACCTGTTGATGTTGCCGGAACAAGGTTGGCAGCATAAAATACCTGTGTAGCGCCGGTCATATCTGCATAAGCACCAGCAGTCAGGGATGTGGCTGTTGTTTCCTTGATCAAAATCGTTACATTAAGAAGATAATTGGGTGATCCAGACATGACACCAAAATTCCACGCAAGCTGCGTAAATTTTTTCCCAACGGGTGCTCCTAATTCAGATGCTAAATAGAGCTGCTGGGTTTTTTGGTTATGCCAGTAATTGCCCCATGGGCCGTAATAGGCCGGATAGGAGCCGTAACCTGTTCCATTGCCAATAGTAATAAATGTTGCGGGTGGGACAATGTTTAGGAACTCTACATCATCGAAATAAGCCTTTGGTGTATCTGTACCTTCAGCGCCCGCGAAGAAATCAACACCACCGAGCTGGAGCATTCCAGTGGTGGTATATGAGGTATAGTGGAATGGCCAGCTATGCACTAATACTCCATTTACATAAAGCGAAATTAAATCGGCATTCAGGTCGATATGATTAACGACCGGAAACCATGTGTTTTTCGGATATGAAAATGTAATAGGAGTAGAACTTCCGGCATAAAGATTTCCACTACCATCTGTATGAAAATACATTTCAAACGCCCATTGTGTACCAGGTGCCTCAGTTTTCTGGATATTATAATACCCGGAATAACCAGTTTGAACGTAAAAGTCGAAATTCACTTCCCAAACCCCTGAGGTCTTGTTCCCCAGTTTCAGAATAAGATCCGATGCACTGGGAACTTCATCAAGGAGAACAGATTTTGTCGGGCTGCTGGCAAATGCATTGCTGACCTCGCCATCCTCGCCTGATCCGGGCAGGTTTGACCAGGTTGTCCACCAGGTCGGGTTATTAACTGCCATGAAACTGCCAACACTATAGGATTCAAAATTATCCGTATACTGGGCAAAGGGTTTTTGTGGCGACAATACAAACAGTATTGCCATCGCCATTAGATACTTTGTAAAATTTCTCATACTTAATATTTATTTGGTTAGTAAATAGAATGCATACGCTCAGGTAAAGTTCCCCCTACCTTTTCGAAGTGCAAAGATAATTTTTTTCTTATACAATAAATCGTAAATTAATGTTACGCCAATAAAAATCACTTACAAATTCTTAATCCTTAATAAAATGTCCCAAAGTACCATTAAGACACAAAAAAAATAAAAAAGGTTGCATGGTAACAAAAATTTAACAAAAAAAAGGCCGGCTACCTGAGGTAACCGGCCTTGATCATGATCTGAAAACTTTCCAGTTTATCGCTGGATGGTCAGCGTGCGGGTGGTCACACCGGCTGCTGTCTCCACTCGTACCATGTATACACC
>JALNZD010000089.1 GCA_023229505.1 Bacteroidales bacterium
TCGGAAGTGAAACCGATATAAATTTTATTGTGTGATTTAGAGTATAATGAGTAAACGATATACATAAAAAAAGCCCCGCATATGGGGCTGGGTTAAAAAAGTAGCGAGAGAGGGAATTGAACCCTCGTCCGCCAGCTGGCGGATATGAATCCGACGCTCTATTCCTGCTTTTCCAAAAAAGATTTAACCTGCTCCCATATAAACATTCTGCCTTGATAACTTTTAAGTTGTTTTTCACGTGCCATCGCATCTGATTTTAAATCAAAATTTTCGGAATAGATTAAAACCCAAGGCTTGCATTTGCCGGTCCATCCGTTATTACTGTCATGGTTATGAGCTATAAGTCTTTGATCCATATCGGAAGTGAAACCGATATAAATTTTATTGTGTGATTTAGAGTATAATGAGTAAACGATATACATAAAAAAAGCCCCGCATATGGGGCTGGGTTAAAAAAGTAGCGAGAGAGGGAATTGAACCCTCGACCTCCGGGTTATGAATCCGACGCTCTAACCACCTGAGCTATCTCGCCATTTTAAAGAACAAATTTAAGAGAATTGAACCCTCGTCCGCCAACTGGCGGATATGAATCCGACGCTCTAACCACCTGAGCTATCTCGCCATTTTAAAGAACAAATTTAAGAGAATTGAACCCTCGTCCGCCAACTGGCGGATATGAATCCGACGCTCTAACCACCTGAGCTATCTCGCCATTTTAAAGCACAAATTTAAGAGAATTGAACCCTCGTCCGCCAGCTGGCGGATATGAATCCGACGCTTTAACCACCTGAGCTATCTCGCCATTTTAAAGCACAAATTTAAGAGAATTGAACCCTCGTCCGCCAGCTGGCGGATATGAATCCGACGCTCTAACCACCTGAGCTATCTCGCCATTTTAAAGAACAAATTTAAGAGAATTGAACCCTCGTCCGCCAACTGGCGGATATGAATCCGACGCTCTAACCACCTGAGCTATCTCGCCATTTTAAAGCACAAATTTAAGAGAATTGAACCCTCGTCCGCCAGCTGGCGGATATGAATCCGACGCTCTAACCACCTGAGCTATCTCGCCGATTTGAAGGGTGCAAAATTAGTACTTTTTTATTCTTTGGCTGCTGGTAATGAATATTTTTTAAAATCTTAACAAAAATAATCACCACAATTCGGGAAAAAAATTATATCATTGCGTAGATAACAATTGTGAATGAAAGATAAGGTCGTGATTATCACCGGAGCTTCTTCAGGCATTGGGAAAGCATTGTCTGTTGAATTGGCAGGAAGGGGGGCTATTATTGTTTTGGCAGCCCGCTCGTGGGATAAGCTCAGGGAAATTGAAAAGGAACTTAATGCCGGAGGCGCCCGTGTAATGGCTGTTCAGGCTGATGTCAGCCTTGAGGCAGATTGCCGGAAACTAATCGCTGCTGCCATTGAAAAATTCGGCCGTATTGATGTCCTGATCAACAACGCAGGCATTTCTATGCGTGCCTTGTTCGACCAGGTTGACCTGGATGTTATCCGGCGCCTTATGGAGGTTAATTTCTGGGGTACGGTCTATTGTACTAAGTTTGCTCTACCCTACCTATTACAAACCAAAGGATCCGTGGTCGGTGTATCATCAATTGCCGGATTTAAAGGGTTGCCGGGAAGAACAGGCTATTCGGCCTCCAAATTTGCCATGCAGGGTTTCCTGGAAACTCTCAGGATTGAAAACCTGAAAAAAGGCCTGCATGTTCTAATTGCATGCCCCGGATTCACTGCTTCAAATATCAGGAATACTGCATTGGCAGCCGATGGTTCCCTTCAGGGCGATTCACCACGGGATGAAGAAAGCATGATGAAAGCTGATGAAGTTGCGGTTAAAATTGCAGATGCAGTTGAAAAACGGAAGAAAATCCTGGTTATGACTATGCAAGGTAAAATGATAGTGTTACTGAATAAATTATTTCCCTTTTTTATGGACCGGTTGGTGTATAATAATTTTGCAAAAGAACCTGATTCACCATTTAAATAGTATAATATGAAAGCCTTAACACTAGAAATTATCCCCAAAAAAGGCTTAGGGGAAGTTCTTTTCGGAGACACTTCAGAAAAAGTCATCACATACCTTGGACAACCTGAAGATGTTGATAATATTGAAGATGTCGATGGTTTTAACACCGTAGTTCTGTTCTACTATGAACAAGGGATCACGATATTTTTCGAAGGAAGGGAGAAGTCGGTGGTGGCTTGTATTGAAACGGAAAATCCTGAGGCCGTGATGTATGGCAAGACAATATTCAATATGACCGAAGAAGATATAGTCGCTCTTATGACCGAGAAAGGCTATGAAGTTGCAGAAATAGAAATGGAAACCACCGGTGAACGCCGGGTATCATATGATGATGCCATGATCGATTTCTTCTTTCTTGACGGAGATCTCGTATTCGTCAACTGGGGCGTACTGGTCAACGAAAAAGGTGAAATCGAAGAGATGTAGTCCGGTTCCAAAGTTTAATAATTAATCATGGATACATTAGCAGATATTGGATTGGCTGGCCTTGCTGTAATGGGGGAAAACCTTGTATTGAATATGGCAAGCAAGGGCTTTACAGTGGCAGTTTTTAACCGGTCTACCGATAAAGTGGACAAATTTGTAAATGGAAGAGGAAAAGGGAAGAAGATTATCGGAACATATTCCGTTCAGGAACTGGTAAAAAATCTAAAACGTCCCCGCAAAGTAATGTTGATGGTTAAAGCAGGTCAAGCAGTGGATGACTTTATTGAATTGCTTTTGCCACATCTGGAACCTGGTGATATTATTATCGATGGAGGTAACACTCTATTTACGGACACCAACCGCCGCACCAGCTATGTTGAAAGCAAAGGGCTTTTGTATATAGGAGCCGGAGTTTCCGGTGGTGAAGAAGGTGCCCTGCTGGGACCTTCTATCATGCCGGGTGGCTCAAAGAAAGCCTGGCCGCAAATTAAACCTGTTTTCCAGGCCATTGCTGCCAGGGTTGATGATGGTACACCTTGCTGCGACTGGGTTGGCGAAAACGGAGCCGGGCATTTTGTAAAGATGGTGCACAATGGTATCGAATACGGCGATATGCAACTGATATGCGAAGCATACCAGATCATGAAAGATGTTTTAGGCATGTCAGCCGGCGAAATGCACGAAGTATTTAATCTTTGGAATAAAGGCGATCTGGAAAGCTACCTGATTGAGATTACCAGTGATATACTCAGTCATAAAGATGAAGATGGGATACCGCTTGTTGATAAAATCCTTGATACCCCAGGACAGAAAGGTACCGGTAAATGGACAGGTATCGCTGCCCTTGAATTGGGAGTTCCCCTTACTTTAATAGGCGAAGCCGTTTTTGCCAGGATACTTTCCTCGCAGAAGGATGAAAGGGTAGAAGCCGCCAAAGTGCTGAAAATTTATGCGATAGAATTCAAAGGCGACAGGCAGCAATTCGTCCGTGATTTGGGAAATGCCCTTTTTGCTTCCAAAGTGGTTTCCTATACCCAGGGATACCTGCTGATGAAAGCCGCTGCGAAAGAATATGGCTGGAATCTAAATTATGGTGGAATTGCTTTGTTATGGCGGGGTGGATGTATTATCCGTTCGGCATTCCTTGGCAAGATAAAGGAAGCATATGACAGAAATCCTGACTTGAATAACCTGCTTCTCGATCCTTTCTTTACAACTAAGGTTTTAGATGCGCAGGAAGGTTGGCGCAGGGTAGTAACAACAGCTATTCAACATGGAATTTCCATCCCTGCATTTGCCACGGCTATAACCTATTTCGACGGTTACCGTACGGAACGTCTGCCCGCGAACCTCTTGCAGGCGCAGCGCGACTATTTTGGCGCACATACTTACGAAAGGATTGATAAACCCAGGGGCGAATTTTTCCATACCAATTGGACAGGCCACGGCGGGGATACCTCGTCATCTACTTATAATGCTTGAAGCGGGATTAGTCGGCGGTCGGCGGTCATTAGTCCCTAAATATAGAACAATATAGTCCGTACAAAGAATAACTTACTAAATTTAAGCGTTGCCCCGTGCAGTGTAGACCGTTCAACTTATGATACTTTGATATCAATCATTAGTCTGGTC
>JALNZD010000090.1 GCA_023229505.1 Bacteroidales bacterium
GGGAAGCGGGGAAGCAGGGAGACGGGGAGGCAGGTGAGCATGGAGGGATGGAGATTTGGCCGAACCCGGCAGGGGAACAAATTCATGTACGATTGAACATGGACGATGGACGATTTAACAAGGATTTGACATTGGTCATTTATAATATTTTCGGGAGAGAAGTTCAAAAAATCAAAATCCCGGATGGGCAGGAAAAGATTTTGGTAAACGTTCAAGGTTTTTCGCCAGGTGTATATATCGCTATCCTGAAAAAAAGTTTTAATTTAGTGGAAAGCAGGAAGTTTGTCGTTGCCAGGTAATTGAAGGATATTGACATTTAAAATAATTCGCGGTCATTCGCAAAATTCGCGTCTTTCGCGTTCCATTTAAATAGAATGCTGATTCCTTCGAATGCACCGGATTTACGCGGAACACTGAAACAATGGAACACTGGAACAATGGAACCGGATGAATCCCCATTTTTATCTGATACGGTAATGATCTCTGCAATTGAGAAGGAAGATGTCTTACCAAATGCTATGATCAGGGATGTCCTGGCAGTAAATCCACAAGCTCCTAAATCCAAAAAGGTCATGGATGCTTTGGATCAGCGTCAAGATACCATTCCGGACTATATGATGGAGGAGATCATGCAGGGATTAAATACTTACGGAGCCAAAGAATTACTGGAACAAGAACTTGGAAGTCATATCTCTAAAAGAGACAGGGCGTGGTCAAACCTTAACCTTTATTATAAAAACGATACGGCAAATTTCGGGCAAGCTATTGATAGTTTAATAGTTTTGCATCAAAATGAAAACAGATTAAACTCCAGGTATAATCTTGCTTTTATGCATATCGACCAGTCTGATTCATCAAATGCATTTAATATCTTGAGTACCATTCCGACCGAGTTTGATCTTTCTGCCCAAGAATTATCGACCCACAACCTCTACCTGGATCTTTTCGATATCCTCTGGCAAATAAAAAGTGATACAACTGAATTGGATAGCGTTCAGGTACAGGCTTTATTTGAAATTGCTTTAGCTTATCATGTCCTTCCCGGTGTCTATGCATCGAATTTATTGTTAAAAGAAAGATTATTGAACTATAACGAACCAGTATATTTAAACGATGTGCTTAAATCTGCCACCGCTCCTGTCAAAAAGCCAAAAATTGATATAAATACTAAACATTTAAGTGTATTTCCCAACCCTGCAGGCAATTATTTTATTACCCAGTATGATCTCTCCGAACACCAATCTCCGGGAATATTGACTATTTCGGATATTAATGGAAAAGAATTACAAGCCATGCAATTGAAGGATACACAAAATCAAATAGTCATTCCTACACAAGGATATGCGGCCGAGATTTACCTAATCAGACTCTTTAGCGGAAATTATTTTATTGATTCTCAAAAAATAACCATTATTAAGTAAGATTATGCGTAGAATTGTATATCTGTTAACTTTAACAGCAGTATTTGTATTGGAATTGACATATTCATTTGGTCAAAGCCGGTGGGTAAAAGTTTATCATGATGAAATAGATGCAGTTGGCGATAAAATGATTGAATCTTATGATCATGGTTATTTTTTATTAGGTCGTTATGGACATAATTATCCAAAATACTTATGGTTAATTAAAACTGATATTAATGGAAATATTTTATGGGAAAAAACTATTGGTGATGGTCTGAACGCAATAGTATTCCTTGACATGGCTCAGGATGACTCCGGCATTATTTATCTAGCCGGTACCACATTATCCTATGATCCTGAAGGAGATCCGTTAATAATGAAGCTTGATTCCTGCGGTGAAAAAGAGTGGTGCAAGGTTTTTTACACTGAAAACAACAATGATTTCTCCAGTTGTTTCACACTGTCAACAGATGGAAGTGTCGCTATCGTATTAAATTACACTAATCCTGAACCCCATAAGGAACGGATATGCGTAGCAAAATTATCTCCAGAAGGGAATTTGTTGTGGAAACATTGCTATACAAGCGCTGATACCAATCAACGGGATGAAGAATCTTATGATTTGATACAAACCCCAGATAAAGGGTTTTTAGTCTCAGGATTCTGTTATTACGAAGACCCAACTTATCCAAACCATTGGATACCTCATCCTTACTTTTTAAAGGTTGATTCAATAGGTAATTTCGAGTGGGAAACAGTGGTTTATAAAGAAACCAACCTGGATGGAGGCGTTGCAGGGAGCACTGCAGTCAGTCCAAATTTGCAATATTATTATTCTTCAATCAGCCACTACTATTATGATACTAATCTAACTTCAGCTGCACTTGTTAAGATGGACATGGATGGAAACGTCATTAGTGTCTTCGATGTTATTTATGGCTATAAGTATGGTAAGTTAGCTTATGCAAATTTCTTGAATGATTCAATCCTGGCAGCAAGCGCCGGTTGGGGAAATAGCGATGAAGACCTTTGGTCAAGAGCCGTGATCATCGATACACTCGGAAACCTGTTGAATTCCACCGTCCTGATGCAGGACCTCTATACGAGTATTCTTCAGGTTGCGTATAACGGCAAACTTGTTTACATGTCAAATACTTTCCAGAACGGCCAGTTTGATGTTTACCTGCGAAAACTCAACCAAAACCTCGAAGACGACACCATCTACACAATGCCTTTTACCTACGACAGCCTTTGCCCGTATCAAATCCTTTCAGATACCATTGTTCAGGATGATTGCGGGTTGATCGTGGGGATTGAGGAGGACGATAAGACTGTAGGACGGTATGACGGTAAGACGGGTGGGTTGGAGGTGTGGCCGAATCCCTGCCGGGGAATGTTGAATGTTGAATGTTTAATGTTGAATGAGGGAAAGGATTATAATTTAAGTATTTATGATATTTTCGGGAGGCTAGCCCCCATCCCCAGCCCTTCCCCCACCCGGGGGAAGGGAGATAGCTGGGTAATTGACGTTTCTGCTCTGCCGCCGGGAATTTACCTGGCGGTGCTAAGAGAAGGATTGTCGATACTAACCAGCACAAAATTCATCATTGCCAGGTGATTTGCCCTATCAGGACTCCGGAGGAGTCAAATATTTATAGAAATGGCCGCATTATAATAATTCCTTTTTTGCCATCAAAGGCACAAAAACACCAAATCCCACGAAGGTCATTTATTTGATAATCAACCTTTGGTGATACTTGGTGCTTTGGCGTCTTGGTGGCAAAATTGATGATTTTACAGAATTTTATTGAATGTCATTATAATTATGGCTTACTTTAGCACACACATAATTGGTTAAACCTCTACGAGGTATTGCGATTTCGCGGGGCGTCTTTTAAGCTTCAATACTGGATCGCCTTCGGCGAATTCTGCGTAGCAGATTTAGTATTGGTGTGCCGGGCATGTAGTAAATCTCAATGGTGCGGGGGTAAACGCCCCCAAGTCCAAAAAGAGCCGTAATGGCCGGAATCTTATAGCCGAAAGCAAGGGTGTCCCGGGCGACCGGATAGGCTACCGGGGAACCGGTAGACGATAGGCGTAAAGGAGTCAGCAGCGGGCATAGTACCGGGAAATAATCACCGGGAAGGCCCAAATCTATAAACAAAGGAAAGCATCGAAGATGCGTAAAGGCAAAGGGCAACAGAAAAACGAAGCAGGCCGGCAATTAAAATTATTTAGCTGGCATGCAGGAGAACTATCAGGGACACCGGACGGCGGAACCGACACGGGAACTCTGCATAGAGTTGAATTGCTTTCACATTTGGAGAGACAGCGAACCTTAACCGAGAACATCTTAGAAAGGATTGTAGATTATGAAAAGTTTGAAAATGTTTCTTTGCAGCATTATTTTATTATGCTCAATCCAATATCTTTTAGGGCAATCCCGTTGGCTTCAGGGATATTTTAATGATCTAAATATTGTCGGCGAAGACTTTGTAGAATATTATGACAATGGGTATTTGATTTCGGGAAAATGTGGCCCAAATTATGTACATTATATTTGGTTGATAAAAACAGATTTGAATGGGCAGATCATTTGGAATAAGACTTTCGGAGAATCTGAAGCTTATATTGCCTTCTTCAAATTGGATGTTAATGACTCG
>JALNZD010000091.1 GCA_023229505.1 Bacteroidales bacterium
TGCTTTTCAATTCTTTTACATAATCTGGCGCTAAAGACAATTCGGTTTCACTTATTTCTGAAAAGAAAATTAAAAAATCCCCGGCGAATATCCTTTCGAAGAACTTTTTCGTAATTTCTGCAAATTCCTCATCAAAATATCCACCAACGACTGAAGTATCAATATAAACTCTAGGTTTCATTTATGAGTCAAGTTTATACAAAGATATGGAAGAATATGCCTGTCTAAAAATTTAAAATTTCAACCCTGTGGCATAACGCTCGCGCGCAAAGGCCTGGGCCGGGTTTTTGCTACCCGTGGCAGGCGCATATAAATTTAAACTTTTTCCTTGTTTCTTTTTCCATGTTCCTTAATACGCGCCTGCCGCGGGGAGCAATTTTGAGCGCCGGCCTGGCCTTTGCGCGGTCGTTGTAAACAGTTTTATATCCAAACAATTTCTGGAGTTTCAAACTCAATAGCTTCATTATTTTCAAGTTTGAACAATATCTTGAATTTTCTTGGTAAAGGATTGTCCGGTTTTGCATTAATATAAAATGCACAATGATCTAAAAAACCCCCAGTCCAGTTATTAAGAATAGTTTTCAGCGAATCTAATGAAATGTCCGATCTCGTGTGTAGATAATTACACGTGATAAACTCATTAAAATTGGAATTTGATAAAATTCCTTGAAAAGTTTCATTACTTGATAAGGTGATGTTCTGTATCTTAAATTTTAAACCATTTTCGCCCCATTCTGGACAAGTGATTGCATATAAAGAATTTGATGAACAAAAGGCACTTGCTATAAAATCATATTGAATATCTGTTTCTATTCTAACCGTATCAGTGTATGTAGTATCACCATTTTGTAAAGGACTAGCCAATCTATCATACCGATCAAACAATTCTATGCTAAATCCATTTAATTGAACATATTCTTTATCAATTTCAGTACAACATGAATTAACAATTATATTGAGAAATATACTTGCAGTCACCATTAGAATCGCCTTTTTAATCATAAATATTTTTCAGTCGGAATTATAAAATTGTTTACAACGCTGAGCGCAGCTGCCGGCCCGGGTTATTATTGCACCATACGGGCGGGTGCTTTGCACAAACGGTTAAAGTTACAAATTCATTTTCAAAGAGCGCCCGTCCGCCAGCTGGCGGATGCAACGATTGAAATAGCCCCGGGCTGGCTGATGCGCGTCCGTTAGGCTTAGTACAATTTGACAATTTTTCTAGTCTGAATTAAATTGCCTTCAATAGTCCTTAAATAGTAGACACCTTTTTGAATATGGTCCAAACTGATTCTATGTTTGACATTAACTTGCTTATCTGAGTAAACTATTTGGCCTTGCGAATTATAGATTTCAAGATAATATGAAGTAGTAGAAAGGCTTTCTTTTTCAATGATTATGAAATCTTTAAAGGGATTTGGAAAAATTTTATAAACATCCTGGGACGTTTCTCCGATTCCAAGCATGATATTAACGAAACAATCGTCATAGGATGAGCTATTCCAATATTGGATATCATTTGTGTATGAACATGTTAGATCAAGTTCATCTGGAATTTCCGAGCTAAACAATTTCGGTTCGTGCGGGAAAATTGGGCCATGAATGCTGCCAATTCCTTCAATCCACTTTTCATTTAAATTTTCAAATGAAATAAAGGTGGGCTCGTCAAATATCAATCTTTTAAAATATAGGCCATTGATTTGGATACTATCAACCCCAATAATTGCAATATTTTCTGCGGCAAATCCAAAATCAAAGAAAACGCTATCACCAATTTCCAAATTGAAATTATAAAGTGTATCGAGATTATTATCAACATCTTGAAAGAGAACAACTCCTTCGGATGAATGAATCAACCCTTTATAATGAAGGTTGAAAGTGAATAATGTGTCCCATGAAGAATATAGCTTTAACCAAGTGATGCCATTAATCAGGGAATCACCTATAAAACCATAGTAAGTGGTTCTGGTTTCGACAAAATTTGGAAATTCAGGGCTTGCATTTGGAAAAACGCGTGCAACATACCATTCAGAATTATCATTCATGAAATGGTCGACCGCCTGTGCAAATGAGGCGATTGGCATGATTACAATTAAAATGAGGAGTAATTTTTTCATAATCCATTGTATTAAGCCTAACGTTCGAGCGCAAAGGCATGGGCCGGGTTTTTGCTACCCGTGGCAGGCGCATATAAATTTACACTTTTTATTTGTTCCTTTTTCCATGTTCCTTAATACGCGCCTGCCGCGGGGAGCAAGTATGTGGACCCGGGCTGGCCTTTGCGCGTTTTGTTAGGCTGCGTGTTTTTCACTTGTCGTAATGATACCGGCAGCTATATATTACGATTTCATTTTCATTTGCCTTATAAACTAATCTATGTTCCCTATCAATTCGCCTTGACCATAATCCGGTCAAATCATATTTTAGAGGTTCAGGTATTCCCATTCCTTCATAAGGCGTCCTTTGAATATCTTTAATAAGATCGTTAATTTTTTTCAGGATCTTTTTATCTTCCGAATGCCAGGATATATAATCTTCCCAGGCATTTTTTGAAAATGTAATTCGCATCATTCTTCAATTAGATCATGCTGAACTCCTTTTCCGGCTTTAATTTGCTGAATAGACTCATATAATCTGTCAGCATTGACTTTGGAACTTAATAAATGGACAGTTTCCATAATTGAATTATATTCACCCAATGATATAAGCACCGCCCCATTTCCTGTCCCTCTTTTAATTATTAACGTTTCATTATTATTTTCGACGTCATCAAGAAAGTTCTTAAGCCGTGTTCTGAATTCTGTGAAGTTTGCAGCTCTCATTTTAACATTTGTTTAAGTAATTAATAAAGTACAAATATACGTACATTATTAGTATCTTATAAGAAAATATTATAAATTTTAAACATGCAGCCTAACGTTCGAGCGCAAAGGCATGGGCCGGGTTTTTGCTACCCGTGGCAGGCGCATATAAATTTACACTTTTTATTTGTTCCTTTTTCCATGTTCCTTAATACGCGCCTGCCGCGGGGAGCAAGTATGTGGACCCGGGCTGGCCTTTGCGCGTTTTGTTAGGCTGCGTGTTTTTCACTTGTCGTAATGATACCGGCAGCTATATATTACGATTTCATTTTCATTTGCCTTATAAACTAATCTATGTTCCCTATCAATTCGCCTTGACCATAATCCGGTCAAATCATATTTTAGAGGTTCAGGTATTCCCATTCCTTCATAAGGCGTCCTTTGAATATCTTTAATAAGATCGTTAATTTTTTTCAGGATCTTTTTATCTTCCGAATGCCAGGATATATAATCTTCCCAGGCATTTTTTGAAAATGTAATTCGCATCATTCTTCAATTAGATCATGCTGAACTCCTTTTCCGGCTTTAATTTGCTGAATAGACTCATATAATCTGTCAGCATTGACTTTGGAACTTAATAAATGGACAGTTTCCATAATTGAATTATATTCACCCAATGATATAAGCACCGCCCCATTTCCTGTCCCTCTTTTAATTATTAACGTTTCATTATTATTTTCGACGTCATCAAGAAAGTTCTTAAGCCGTGTTCTGAATTCTGTGAAGTTTGCAGCTCTCATTTTAACATTTGTTTAAGTAATTAATAAAGTACAAATATACGTACATTATTAGTATCTTATAAGAAAATATTATAAATTTTAAACATGCAGCCTAACGCTCGAGCGCAGCGCCCTGGCCCGGGTTTTTATTGCACCATACGGGCGGGTGCCTTGCTTAAACGGTTAAAGTTACAAATTCATTTTGATATGCACCCGCCCAAATGGTGCAACATTTTAAAGAACCCCGGGCTGGGCGCTGCGCGGTTGTTGAACTAAATCCCACATTCGTGGGATAGCTAATAACAAAAGTATTAAAATAGTACTGAGTAGGGAGTGGTCGCTCCCCGAAATAAGTTATAAACCTTAAAAACTCAGTACCATGAAAAGAATTGAACCGACTATTGTCGAGAAAGCTATCCAGACAGTTGATGGCTTTGCGAAAGTTTACAAAGCTCTGCAACAACAAATCGTGTTGCG
>JALNZD010000092.1 GCA_023229505.1 Bacteroidales bacterium
AATCAGAACAATTATTTTTAATGGCGATATTGGAACGACAATCAGAAAACTTTAACATTAACAATTTAAAGGATGTCGCATGAAAGCCACGTCAATTAAGCATTACAGAAGTGCGAAACTTGAGTTAATAATTACACTTGAATTTTTCCCATAAATGAAGCAGGTTGATGGAGTTAATCCTTTTTCTTGGATGTAAGGTTGTAAGTAATACCAAAATATATCCCACTAATTAGTTTATCATAAGTTGGAACACTTGTTACACTTGCTGGTACGTATTTGCCAATTTCATCTTCTTTAACAGCATTTGAAAGTTCTTTAAATTTGACAAGACTCAGCCCTGCATTAAGTCCAACTTGATTTCTACGACCAAACAAAAAACTGGCACCTAACAAGTATCTTACTTTAGCATCAAAAGGTGAAATAGCAGCTCCCATACTTAATCCTGCCAGGAATGAGTTAGTAAACTTGTAGGAGAAATGACCTAAAGCACCGAAAGCAACATCAAAAGAGTTGGTTCTTTCTTCTTCTAAAATATTGTTGATCAACGTGTCCCTTTTTTCAATGTAGTAAGATTTCTCAACCAAATTATCGTAGAAAAATCCCGATGAGAAATCAAAACTCCAGCTTCCTTTGGTATAAAATGGCAATACATCCTTCAATACTGTGTCTTTGACATAATTGTTAACCAGGATAACATTTAAATCCACAAGATCTTTTTCTGCTTTAAATGTTTCTGATTCCAGGTATGGTTTACTCTTCTGGGATTCAATAATGAAAGTAGCATAGCGCAAATAATTATCTTTTGTCAATTTCTCATAATAAAAATATAATTCCGAACAGTTCTGTATAAGTTGTTCGGCAATTATATTATCCGGACTCGCTTCCTCCATTTTCTTCTGATATATTTCTTTAGCTAAAATGATAAAGTTGATTAAGATACTTGTTTGCTTTTTTAGCTCATCATTTGAATGGACATTAAGAAGAGAATAAGCATTGTAAAGCGCTGTACTTGATTCTTTAGGATTTGGCGAATTTTCCGTCTTCTTATACAAAGTGTCTGCAAATGATTTTAACTCAGACAAAATGTTCCACTTCGAAAGAGCTTCATCATAAATATCATTTAAACGACTGACTGCGAATAAGCTATCAACAAAATAAAACAAATTTTCCAATTGAGATGCATCAACTACCCCAGGAAATAATGGTTTGATTAATTCTGGCGTATTTGAATTTAGCGAATAGGTTGTTGTTTCCAGTTTGGCATTTATCACTGAAGAATTTATTCCATTAATTTTCACTTTATACAATTCTCCAACTCTAAGATTGATCTTTTTTGTTTTTTCACATATCTCTTTTTTACCGGAGTCATAATTCAATTCAATGAGTTTTTGAGAATAACTGATTATCGAAAACAGCACGAATGTCATTAAAATTGTAACTTTTTTCATAAAAATGTATTTTTAATTTAATTCTTAATTAAGTTGATCATCTCCAAAAACTCCTCCTCCCCAATTATCCTGATCCCCGCCCCCTGCGCATTATACTCCTCAATCTTTTTAAGTTTCGTCGGGCCGGCGCCGCTGCCATTCAGCCCCTCCCCCTCGCCCTTCCCCCACCCGGGGGAAGGGAAATCAATTCGCATTGAGAAAATGTCCTGTTTCATTGAATAATCAATTTCCGCCTTACCAATGTTTGATCTTCTAAGAGTTCAATAATATAAATGCCCCGTGAAAGCTTCGAAATATCGACAAGATTCGTCACATTCTCCTGGTATAAAACTCTTTGGCCCACCTGGTTATAAACCGTTAAATCTTTGATGTTCCTGCTATCAGCAGTTAAAATATAAATTACTTCTGTCGCCGGGTTAGGGTAGATCCTTAACTCTTGTTCATCAGCATTTTCCGGGACATTCACCGTGCACGCCATGTACACTTCCTGGGAATTATTACAACCTGTGGCATTTTCCAGTATATCCATTGAACCGGTCGGATTGAAGATATAATTGCAAATGCTCTTGACCTGGCATTCCGTAAGAGAAAAATTATGCCTCAGGATCAATTCATCGATTGTGGATGCATCAATACTGTCAAGGCCTGCCAGACTGGCGAGGGAGGATGAAAATTCAATGCTTAGCATACCTCCGATAGCCTTCAGGTTTTTCAGCGCAGAAAGATCGTTCAGTCCGGAATTTAAATATAAATCAAGGTCACCACCTATACTCGATAAATTGTCCAGTCCGGATAAAGAGAGTAAGGCAGGACTCTCCATGATTTGCAGTCCACCTCCGATCCTGTTGATTTTTTCTAAACCGGTTAAACCAAACAGCCAACTATTGTAGTTTATTTTAAGACTGCCATCAATGGAATCGAGGTTTTCCAGCGCGCCAATGCTTTCAAGGTTATGATTCTCAGTGATCCAGACATCCCCTTCTACTACAGTAAGATTTTCCAGTCCTGACAAAGTTATCAGAGAAGCATTATAATCAATCCAAAGATTGCCTCCGATGGAGCCGAGTTCATCCAATCCGTTCATATTGTTAATGTCATTATTATGATGAATTGTCAAATCACCCCCAATAATTCCAAGATGATTAAGTCCGGTAAAGTATTCTAAGAAATAATCGTGAGAAATTTCCAGGTCTGCCCCAACAAAAACCAAATTATTCAGGCTTTCAATGCTTAACAAGTCAGGGTTTTCCAAAATGACCAGGTTTCCATAAATGCTATCCAGGTTTTCCAGGCCGGACAGATCCAATAATTGGTCATTGTTTGAGATCTTCAGGCTGCCCTTAACTTTATTAAGGTTTTGAAGTCCGGACAGATTTTCAATGTTGTAATTGTTGTCAATCAGCACATCTCCTTCAGCAGTGTTCAGGCCATTAAATCCGGAAAGATTGGCCACCAATGGATTGCCGGAAATCCCAATATCGCCTCCAATAAAGATAATATTACTCAGAGCGGAGAGATTTAACAGGGATACGTTTGAACTAGTACTAAAATCACCCCCGATATGGCTTAGATTTTCCAGGCCTGCAAGACTGACCAGTGAAGGGTTATCCTCAATAGTAAGGGATCCTCCTATTGAAGTCAGGACATTCAGACCATTGAGGTTTGTTATGTTATTCCCGCTTATGGATACATCTCCCTCAATCTCCGTGCACCCCGGATAGTCGGCCTGGAAATTGTTGATGGAAGATTGGTTTGAGAAGTAAATCCCTTCGGGAAGGCAGGATTGGGAAGATACGGATACTTGTAAGCAGAAAATCAGAACGATTAGTAAGCTTAGTTTTTTCATTGCTTTTAATTTGTCTGTAAAATCCATAAAAATTAAATTCCTAAAAGTATTATCCCAATTACCCTTTATATCATATCCAAAAACTCCTGCTCCCCAGCCTCCATGCCTCCATGCACCCATGCCAATACCCAACCAGGCACAAACTTGATAATTCAGAAGTTGCGGTCTCAACATCGAAGGCTATAAAATCCGGTTTATCCATTTTTTAATTAAACCTTGTTTCTAAAGTGTTTGTAAACAGAGCCAAAAATCGTCAATTGCCAATTTTCTTACAGTCTTACTGTCTTACAGTCTTATCTTCTTAAATGGACCCGGGGGGCGGTCGCCTGGCTTGGACACCAAATATAAGTAAATTAAGTGGCTGAAATGCAAGAAACTGGGAAAATAATTCCAGATAATAAATGAAAGCATGGAGGCATGGGGGCATGGAAGCGGGGAAGCGGGGAAGAGGAGAAAAGGAGAAGAGGAGAAGCAGGGAATCCGGACAAAGTAGGGACATCGGTTTACTCCGCTGATGACACAAGACCAAAAGCCCAAAATTGATCCCCTACAGGGAATTTTTTCTATCCGGATATTGCACTTTTAATCGGGTAGGAAGCGGCTCACGCCGCTGTCCCCCCACACCACCCGGCATACTTAATCGTACCAAGGCGGTTTCTATTAACTTTTACACCTTCATCCTCAGATATAAGGACTGTAACCCTTG
>JALNZD010000093.1 GCA_023229505.1 Bacteroidales bacterium
GAAGCTTTTAACCCCAAGGCCTTGGATGATTATCAACAAAAATATAAAGAAAAGAAAATCAATCAACTAAAGAAGAGAATCGCTCAACTTGAAGCTGCTTGAAAAAAGAAGTTATATAAGAGTCGTTAGTCTTCTGACTTCTGTTTAACTACAGCGGATCAACATCAACAATAACTCTTACCTGCCTGTAGGCGGGGATTTTCTGCAGAACTTCGATTTTTGCCCGTATCATATCTTTCAACCCGGAAACATTAGGCCCTCTTTCTATCTTTACCAATATATGCTTGATATACAAATTCTGTATTCTCGAAACCAGCGGGTATTCAGGGCCAAGTATCCGTTTGCCGAGATCTGCCCGAAGGTCCTGTGCCAGGTCACGTGCTGCCTTGTTCAGCACATTCTGGTCGCGGTGTTTTAACCTGAGAATGATCAGCCGGTAATAGGGCGGATAATGGAATTTATTGCGGTCCTCCAGCTGTGACCGGAAATATGCATGGTAATCATGCATGACAACATACTGAATGACCGGGTGGGCCGGGTTAAAACTCTGGATGATCACTTTGCCCTGTTTGGCTTTACGGCCTGCCCTGCCGCTGACCTGTTCCATCAACTGGTAACTCCGCTCATGCGAACGGAAATCTGGGAAATTGATCATATTGTCGGCATTGAGAATACCGACCAGGCTTACATTATCAAAGTCAAGGCCCTTAGTGACCATCTGCGTCCCCACCAGTATCTGGATCCTGCGTTCTTCAAAGTCGTTGATGATACGCTGGTGGGCATATTTTGTCCGCGTGGAATCAAGGTCCATCCGGCGGATATTGGTTTCCGGGAAGATGGCGCCCAGTTCCTCCTCCACCTTTTCCGTTCCAAACCCTTTCATCAGTATCCGGGTACTCTGGCATTGAGGGCATTTAGCCGGCAGGTTTTCCGAATACCCACAATAGTGACACTTGATTTTATTCTCTTTTTTATGATAGGTCAGCGAAATATCGCAATTTTTGCACATCGGGACCCAGTCGCAGGCATCACAGGCCAGGTGTAACGAAAACCCACGACGGTTCTGGAATAGGATAACCTGTTCCCCTTGTCCGAGTGCCTCACGGATCTGGTTGATAAGCAGGGAGGAAAAATGCGACTGCATGGTTTTATTCCTCGTTTCCTCACGGACATTGGCCAGAATGATCTCGGGCATGCTCACCCCACCGTAACGTTCCGACATTTCTACCAATCCGTACTTGCCGGAAAGGGCATTAAAATAAGTCTCTACTGCAGGTGTGGCCGATCCGAGGAGCGTTCTGGCCCCATGCAGCCGGGCCAGCATGATGGCTGCGTCACGGGCATGGTATCGCGGAGCCGGATCGTACTGTTTATAAGAAGTATCATGCTCTTCATCGACGATGATCAGCCCCAGGTTATGAAAAGGCAGGAAAAGCGCAGAACGCGCTCCCAGGATAACCTGGAAACGGCCTGTATCATAATTATTTTCGTGATCCAGGCAGAGGTTCCAGATCTCAACACGCTCATTATCGCTGTAACGCGAGTGATAAACCCCTACCCTGTCGCCAAAGTAGCGTCGCAAACGGTTGATGATCTGGGAGGTCAGAGCAATTTCCGGAAGCAGGTAAAGCACTTGTTTTTTCTCCAGGATGGCCTGATTGATCAATTTGACGTATAGCTCTGTTTTACCGCTGGAAGTAATACCGTGCAAAAGCACTACTTCTTTTTCAGCAAATATTTTCTGGATATCATCAAAAGCCCTTTGCTGATGCAGGCTCAGGACAATGCTTTCCGGATCATTCAGCGCGTGTGATGCTGCGAGTCTGCTGGCTTCAATTTCCAAGATGTCCAGTATGCCTTTATTGACAAGAGCTTGCAGGGATTGAAGTGTGACTTCTTTATTCTTTAATAAATCGCTCTTTTTGACATCGGCGGCTAAACCATTTGCACCTTTCGACTGCGTCAGGTAAACCATGAGCACCTGCAACTGGCGAAAAGCGCGTTTGCTCAACTCGTCAAACACTTCTTTCAGTCTTTCTTCATTATCAATCAGTTCCTGACTTAATCTAATGAAAGATTGTTTAAGCGGCTTATATTTATTTTCAAGCTTTTCTTCGGCACAAACGATCCCTTTTTCAATCAGCGTATTGATCAGCGGGATGATCTTGCGTTGATCCAACATATCAGCAATAAGATTGACCGGTAATTTTTTCTGCGCCAGCAAGGCTTCGATGACCATGATCTCTTTTTCATTCAGGTTGGCCGTTTCGAGGTCGGCTTCAGGATTCAGGCAGATCATCGATTCGCTGGCCAGTTTGAAACCCGAGGGCAGGGCGGCATTCATTACCTCGCCAGGGGTGCACATATAGTAATTGGCAATCCATTCCCAGATACTGAACTGTACCGGAAAGACAACGGGACGGTCGTCAATAACTGACAGAATGCTTTTTACCTCCATAGATGAAGGGTTTTGGGAATGAAGCTCATGAACAAGGGCAGTGTAAATCTTTTTCTTCCCGAAAGGCACGACAACTCTTTTACCAGGGCAGATGGCCGGCTGAAATTCTTCCGGCACCCGGTAGGTGAAATAACCCGGCAAAGGCAGGGGCAGCAAAACACTGGCAAACAATGCTCCCAAGGTGAATACAGTTTAAAATGATGGCTGTAAGATACGAATTAATGGAACAGGTCAGGTCGAAAGCACTTCTGCAATTTCCAACAATTCCATACTGATTGTCTGGTGGTGTTTAATGGCCTTTTCAAATGGTGTATAGCTGACTTTCCGGTTGATCGAACCCACCATCACCCCGCGAACTCCGTCTTTGAGTGCGAGCACGGCCTGGAAGCCCATGGCGCTGGCCATCACACGGTCAAAAGCCGAAGGTGAGCCGCCCCGCTGGACGTGGCCCAGGATAGTCACCCTGCTCTCGTATTGCGGACATTGCTCTTTGATGACTTTGGCCACTTCAAATGCTCCTCCGAAATCATCCCCTTCCGACACGATGATGATGCCGGATGTTTTATTATTGCTATAATCTTTTCTGAGCTTCTCGATCAGTTCATTAATATAGGTGGGGCTTTCCGGTATAAGTATCTTCTCGGCGCCTGTGGCGATACCGCTGCGCAGGGCAATAAATCCCGCGTCACGGCCCATCACCTCGATGATGAACAAGCGGTCATGGGAATCTGCTGTGTCGCGGATTTTATCCACTGCTTCAACAACAGTATTCACGGCCGTGTCGTAACCGATGGTGTAATCGGTGCCGTAAAGGTCGTTATCTATTGTTCCCGGGAGACCAACGATCGGGAAATTGAACTCGTTCTGGAAAATGCTGGCCCCTGTAAAAGTGCCATCGCCCCCGATGACTATCATAGCATCGATTCCGTGTTTCACCAGGTTGTCATATGCTTTCTTCCTGCCTTCCGGTGTGCGGAACTCTTCGCTTCTGGCTGTCTTGAGGATGGTTCCGCCCCGCTGGATGATATTGGAAACAGAACGGCTGCCCATGGGTTCGATCAATCCCTGAATCAAGCCCTGGTAACCTTTGTAGATCCCGTAAACTTCCAGGCCGTTATAAATCCCTGTACGGACAACGGCACGAATAGCAGCGTTCATCCCCGGAGCATCACCACCTGAAGTGAGAACGCCAATGCGTTTGATGTTAGGCATTTTTTAATCAGTTTTTGCTGTGTGCAAAGTTAGGGAAAATATGGCTTTTTTTACCACAATAGATACAATAGGACACATAGTAAAACACATAGACCTAATGTGTAATCATATGTGTTCTAAATTACACTCTTTCTCCAGGTTAAACCTCTACGAGGTATTTTGATTTTTAACGGCAATTCTTGTACTAATCGGGTAGGAAGCGGCTCACGCCGCTGTCCCCCCACACCACCCGGCATACTTAATCGTACCAAGGCGGTTTCTATTAACTTTTACACCTTCATCCTCAGATATAAGGACTGTAACCCTTGTTG
>JALNZD010000094.1 GCA_023229505.1 Bacteroidales bacterium
ATCCGGTCACTTGACCATATTCTATGCACTTACCACCGTTATTCGTGTTCCATGAGCAGCCTCATTTCAGACTGGTTAGGTAGTTTTGGGGTTATATGTTGGTATTGTTTTTACATTTTCAATGATTTATCGCTTCTCATTCAGCTGGTTTTGCTCGTTTTTGGATCATTTTACAACTTTCTGGCCATACGATTCCCATCCCGGCAAAGCAGGTAATTTAAAATATCCAGAATCAGCACCATAATATTTTTGTTGGATAAAGCACATTTGTTGGTGCACGGATCTTTGGGAGCAGTTCTATGGTATGCATGAATCCTGTTTTACATACCGGACAGAGGCGGGAATCAAATCCGGTAAGCCTGACTATTCGTTCCTGCCTGGTTTCTTTGACAGTTGTTTCCGGCTTTTTTGCCAGCAGCGACTTAACCCGGTCTTTTTGCTTGCTGCTCAGCAAACCGTAATACCTGATCTTAACAAACCGCTTGGGCAATATATGCAGGCAGAACCGCCGCAGGAATTCAACTCCGGATAATGTTGTCGGCTTTATTCTGCTTTCGTCCCTGTAATCCTTGTATAAAAAGGTAACTCCTGTATCGTTGATGTTTTTTATGCGATGATTACTGATTGCTACACGATGAGAGTACTGGCCCAGGTATTTAACAATTTGCTGTGCATTACCAAAGGGAGGCTTGCAATAGACAACCCATGGCTTTTTCCAGACATCATCGATTAAGGACTGATACTTCGGTAATTGGTTGCTGAGTTTGAGCTGAAGTTTGAGTTTTCTGAGCAGTATGCTTCGGAACGTGGGGCTAAGCATACGCACCGGGTACAGGTATTTACCTTGTTTGGTAATCCGCTTCATGTTTCCGGCTAACGTCAACCCTGCTGCCGGAACGATACAATGGATATGGGGGTGTAAACTCAGGTTTTGTCCCCAGGTGTGCAACATGCAGATAGCTCCGCTTTCTATGCCATAGTGAGTGTATCCAAATTGCTGCAATACGCTCCACACGCATTCAAACAGGGTTTTATAAAACAGTTTGCTGTCCAGCAGGCATATCTGGTTTAATTCTTCTGGAACGGTAAAGACAACGTGGAAGTACTTCACCTCAAGGGCATCATTCATCCGGTCCTCGACCCAAAGAGCTTGTTTTGCCCCCTGGCATTTAGGACAATTGCGGTTGCCACAGCTATTGTAGCTGATGCGTTCCTTACCGCAACTGAGACAAATATCTATGTGTCCGCCCAAAGCCGATGTGCGACACTTCTGCAAGGCATCGAGAGTTCGCACCATAAAACTATTGGGATGGTATTTCTCAACATATTGCTGTCCAAACCGATCTACGATTTGGGCAACCTCAAACTGTGGGCGATGCACTATTTCTTAGGGTACAGAGTATCCAGAGGACTATGAGCAGATGTTATGGGGCATTGGGCAACATGGAGATAAATCATTGTTGTTTCAATTTTGGCATGACCCAGCAACTTCTTGATGATTAAGATATTTAATCCGTCTTCGAGCAGATGGGTTGCATAACTATGACGAAGGGAATGAAGCGTTACATTTTTCTTGATATCTGTCTTTTTCAGGGTCTCGCGCATGATCCAGCTCAGACCTTTAACGCTGTAACGCCCATCGGGTTCTTTGCCGTTAAAAAGCCAGATATGAGGGTTTTCGGCTGCAAGATATTGCTTTAACCCTTTTGCCATGTAATCAGACAATGGGACAATACGATCTTTTTTGTATTTGCTCTGACGGATGTGAATGGATTTACGTTCAAAATCTATATCTGATATTTTCATGTTGCTGGCCTCCTGAGAGCGCAGACCTGCAGAATAGATTAGAGTAAGTGCAATGCGGTGCTTTAGCAGCTTTGGAGCCCTGAACAATTGGCGAAGTTCGCCGCGGTTTAAGATGACAGGCAGCTTAGCTTCTTTTTTCAACGAAGGCAAATCGATGGCCCGGTTGGTTTGTCCTATGTGGCGGTAATAATAACGCAAGCCATATATCGCATGTTTAAAACTGCTGCGTGAAGGAGATTTTGGGCTTTGAGCGAGTGCAGTGAGGTACTCGTTGATATCTTCTTCCGAGAGGTTTTCGGGGAGTTTGTTAAATTCCAGGCTGATAAGAGCAATCTGCCGGATATAGTTATCGAGAGTACTTTGACTCTGACCCCGCAGGATAGTCTGCTGCTGCAGAGTGTTAAACACTTTCTGAAATCCATCAACAGTTTGGATAGCTCGTTCAACAGTTGTAAATTCACTTTTTTTTCTCATGATACTGGACATTAAAATTATTTAAGTAATTTTTAGGGAGCACTTTCTCCCGTTCAGTATCATTTTACTAATTTTTCTTTAAAAAAGCTATCACACCCCGTTTTTGGGGTGGGATTTAGTGCAACGACTATACTACAGTTAATTTCGAATACATATTTGATGGGTTCATTTTTTATATACCGTGTGAGGATTTTGAATTAGCTGTAGGAATTCCGAATATTTTTAATGATAAAGAATTTGTTGAAGAATTCTACCGAAGAACTGCTATTGCTGAAAATATTACAATAGAAGAAGCAAAGAAATCAAAAGAAACAAAAGCTTATATTGAAAACGTAAATAGTTTGAAAATCGGGAAAATACAAAAGTTAGACGAATTAACTAAGGAATTAAATAAATGGTTGATTAAATAATATAACGCTTTATATTTCCGGCAACTGCGCCATTGCGTGGACCGACAAGACATGAAACGAACAACTTGATAAAACAAATTTAACTGGCAACCAAGAATGAAAATTTTAGAAATAGAAGATTACAATAAACTTACTGAACCATTAAAGAAAGTTACCATTAATAACTTATTTGCCCGTTCAGTAGTTGAACATAAAGTAGCAGGTAAGGTATTTGTAGATAATCTTGTCAATCCAAAAACTTATTATGTGGTTCATCCTTATGGCATGACATTGTTATTTGGTGAGAGTAATAATGAAGCATTCAATAACAGTTTCAGAGATTATTCGCTAAACATAAATCATGTTCGGAATACGCATGAATGGATGCAGGCGTTTCCTGGCAGTTGGAACAATGTTCTCAATGAATTATTTAAAGACTGCTTAATTAAGTCGGCAGAGAATAAGATGAAGAAAGAAACAGGAATAATTGAGTTGAATACCCGGGTTAATTTCAAGTTTAACCACGGCAAATATCTGAGCTTTAGGAAAGCAAATCTTGCTCTGGATATAAAGATTGTCAGAACGGATAAGCAGATTTTTAGAGATATGAAAGGGAGTGTTGTTCCCTTTTATTTTTGGGACAGTGAAGATGACTTCCTGAAAAATGGTGTAGGGTTTAGCTTATTTTATAAAGATAAATTAGCGTCAACGGCTTATTCATCATACATTCATGACGACAAATTTGAATTAGGTATTGAAACTGTTGAAGAGTTTCGTGGTAAAGGATTTGCAGAATATACATGTTCAGCGCTGATTGACTATTGTATTAAAAATAATTATGAACCAATTTGGTCATGTCGTTTAGAAAATATTGGCTCATACAAATTAGCTCAGAAAATTGGGTTTATACCTTCAGCAGAAATTCCATATTACAGACTAAGTAAATGAATAAATGGACATTGGACCTACACGACTTCTAGACAACAATAT
>JALNZD010000095.1 GCA_023229505.1 Bacteroidales bacterium
AGTCGCACCGAAAACTTCATTTTCTTTTATGATTAGAACCGGGAATTCGGGCTCTCTATAAAAAAAATTGATTTTCATAATTTATTCTATCCGATGTACTTCTTGCAAGCGCCGCTTTCACATAACGTTTTGCGGTATAAGCAGTGCTGGTGGCACTGCGAAAAGGTATCCTGATACACAGGGTTTAACCCAATTGAGGAATTATCCCACGTGCAAAATGCCAGCATTGCTTATGACCGCGTGTTGTGTGCTGGGCTTTATTTATTAATCATTAGTTTTTCAATCCTTTCAAGGTGGTAGAATGTATCCAAGCGGGGGGGGCAAGAGGGGCAAGCTCTTTTGCAATTTTAGGTCTGCGTGTGGAATTGTGCGAATTGCAAATGTGCTTGCCCTTATGCGAGGGCTTGCTATTCTGTTGGTCTTCCGGCTGCAATATTCTTACTCCGCTCGATGGATTGAAGCGCTAAATAATTATCACCAAATTTCGTAAGGCTTTCCATTTCTTTGTCGTACTGGTCATAATGACGTTCTTCATCGTCAACCAGTGCTTCGAAAATCTTTTTAGAAGCTGAATCGGCATTTTTTGAACACTCGTTAGTCCATTCGTTATAATCCTTAACACTCCCTGTTTCCATTCCTGCTGCTATTTCGAGCATCTTTTTAACATCGTGAATTTTCTGAACATCATGCGCTGCCTTCATTTCAACTTCTCCTTTTAGAAACAGTATGCGTTCGGCAAGTTTTTCAACGTGCATCATTTCTTCAATGGCTGTGCGTTTAAAAAGGTTTGATAATAAATCGTAACCCAAATCGTCGCAACGGAAATGGAAATACATATACTGGTGAACTGCACTTAATTCGTCGGCTATAGCCTTGTTTAATAATTCTATACTCTTTTCTTTCATTGGTGAACTATTTAATTAATTTTTTACATCATTCAAAGACATTCCTAAAGCATTGGCTACTCCCGCTCCGTATGCTTTGTCTGCCTTTAAGCAATTACCGATGTGCCGTACTTTTATTTCTTTTGGAGCATCACCCATAGCACGTCCAGTATTTTCAAACAAAACTTGTTGTTGTGCTTTGTTCATTAATCTGAATAAATCGCCAGCTTGGGAGTAATAATCATCATCTTCACGATGGTTCCAGTAATCGGCAGCACCATCAATTTCAAGAGGTGGTTCTTTAAATTCGGGTTGCTCCTGCCATTCACCGTAACTATTGGGTTCATAGCCTAAAGTTGCCCCGTAATTACCATCAGTTCGCATTTGACCATCACGGTGAAACATATTCAAAAATGGGCAACGAGATTTGTTTACCGGAATTTCACTATGGTTTACTCCCAAACGGTAGCGTTGTGCATCGCCGTATGAAAATAAACGGCCTTGTAACATTTTATCGGGTGAAAATCCAATGCCCGAAACAATATTAGCCGGATTAAAAGCGGCTTGTTCTACATCGGCAAAGTAATTTTCGGGGTTTTTATTTAATTCCATAACCCCAACATCAATTAGAGGGTATTCTTTATGAGACCAAACTTTTGTTAAGTCGAACGGATTGAATTTGCATTTTCTTGCTTGCTCATCGGTCATTACCTGTATTTTCATCGTCCATTTTGGGAAGTCGCCTTTTTCGATACTATCGAATAAATCTCGTTGATGACTTTCTCGGCATTTTCCAATAACAGCTTCGGCTTCCTGGTCGGTTAGATTTTTTATGCCTTGTTGGGTTTCCAAATGAAATTTAACCCAAATACGTTCGTTCTTATTGTTAAACATACTAAAGGTATGACTGCCAAATCCGTGCATGTTGCGGTATGAAGCAGGGATACCTCGTTCACTCATAGTTATAGTTATCTGGTGAATGGCTTCGGGTAAGCTTGTCCAAAAATCCCAATTGTTTTTAGCACTACGCAAATTCGTTCTTGGGTCACGTTTTACCGCATGATTCAAATCAGGAAATTTTAACGGGTCTTTCAGGAAAAATACAGGAGTGTTGTTTCCTACCAAATCCCAGTTTCCTTCTTCGGTGTAAAATTTCATAGCAAAACCTCTGATATCTCGTTCTGCATCAGCAGCACCACGTTCTCCCGCAACGGTAGAGAACCTTGCAAAACATTCCGTTTTCTTTCCTATCTCCGAGAAGATTTTAGCTTTGGTATATTTCGTAATATCGTGCGTTACCGTAAATGTACCAAAAGCACCTGAACCTTTTGCGTGCATTCGTCTTTCGGGAATAACCTCGCGGTCGAAATGTGCTAATTTTTCGAGAAACCAAATGCTTTGTAATAACGCCGGACCTCTTTTCCCAGCAGTCATTATGTTCTGATTGTCTGCAACTGGTGCTCCAGAACTACTTGTTAATTTTTTGTTTTTCATGACTGAAGAATTAATTATTATTACTATTTGAAATATTTATCGTTGGTATTATTAGGCCCATAACAATTGTTCCGATCAGCCCTAAGGCTAAAACTATTAGTATTGCTGATAATGGCGTTATTAAAAATACACATGATACAGTTATCATAATCCACATAGTACAAATAGAACATAGCTTAAGCCGCTTGCTCATTCCTCTGTTTGATTGAAATTCCAAGATGTAAGAACCTATAAACTTATTTATTATTAATGAATGATATAGTTTATCGGAACTTCTCATGTACAATCCGGCGGTAAGTAATACAAATGGAGTTGTGGGCAAGCCCGGAACAAATAAACCTATTGTCCCTATACAAAGGGAAATAGTTCCCAAGAAAATCAATATTGCTCTAAATAAATTCATGCCATTATTTTTTGTCTTTCAAAAATTTACCAATGATTTGAAGTTTTACATCTTCAATTTTAAAGTCTGGAATCTTCTTTTTTTCAAAGTACATCTCAATCATCTCATTAAGTTCTGCATCCACAAAATCCTCGATCCTATCAGATTCGGAGCAATATAAATGATGATGACTTTCCATTATGGCATCATATCTCATAATATCCCTTTCGGTTTTTACTTTTTTTATTAATTCATTTGCCACCAAAGCATCAAGAACTTTATATACTGTTGCCGTCGCAATGTTTGGATGGTTTTTTCGAATATAATCTATTATATTTTCGGCAGTAGGATGATTATTGAGTTTAACAATAGCCTCCAGAATAGCAATCCTTTGAGGAGTTACTTTAAGTCCTTTCTCAATTAATTTATTTCTTATTTCATTGATTTTCATAACTAATAATTGTCTAATGAGAATTATTCTCTTTTAATAACAAACAAATTTAATATTTTTTAAATCGTAAGTCAAGATTCAGCAGAAATTATTTTCGAAACTGGTGGGCGGTAAGATTGTAGCTCTTTTGCAAGCCTTTGGTTGGAGCGTCGGCTCGTGTGGGCATGCAAATGTGCTGCAATGTGCGGTTGGCAGTTTCATGTTGTGGTTTTTTTGTTTTTAATCAAGCAGTAAATTGTCTGTCGAAGTGATTTTTTAGCCTTGCACACAACGTTCGAGCGCAGCGCCCTGGCCCGGGTTTTTATTGCACCATACGGGCGGGTGCCTTGCTTAAACGGTTAAAGTTACAAAATCATTTTCAAATGCACCCGCCCACATGGTGCAACATTTTAA
>JALNZD010000096.1 GCA_023229505.1 Bacteroidales bacterium
AAGGCGGCCGAGGCGAGCGAATGCGCGGCTGAACAGGGAAAGTTTTGGGAGATGTATCACAAATTATTTGAAAACAATAAAGCCGGTACTTTGAGTGAGCTGCAATTCAAAGAAGATGCCAAGAGCCTCGAGCTTGATACGGCGAAATTTGACCAATGTCTGTTTCAGGAAAAATACAAAGACAAGGTAAACCAACAAATGTTGGAAGCACGCTCGTTTAACGTCAACGGCACGCCCACCACCTTCGTCAACGGCGAAATCGTGGTCGGCGCCTATCCGATGGACGACTTCACCGGCTCGGACGGCGCAAAAACCGAAGGCCTGCGCAGCATCATTGGAAAACAATTAAACAAACAATGATCAACAAACAATATAATTATAAAAATGTTTTAAAAGATAAAGCCAATCATTTAGCTCATCAAGGTTATGATTTAACTTTTAAATTCCCCAAGGAAGAATTGTATTGCCTTACTTCACAGTTACGTCGATCGTTAATATCAGTTCCATCAAATATAATAGAAGGTTATTCAAGGAATAATAAGAAAGAATTTTTACATTTTATGAAATTTTCCTATGCATCTTTGTCGGAGGCAAAATATCAAATGAATTTTGCTATTGAAAGGGGATATATTACAAATAGGGAGTGTGAATTTTTTTTGGTAACAGCTGAAGAGGTTAGCAAAATGTTATGGTCTAGCATGGATACTCTACGTAAAAATATAGATTCTAGTCATTAAATTATTGTTTATTGATTGTTGTCTATTGATTATTGTTACTGGAAGGGTCGCATAGTGGTCGAGTGCGTTCGCTTGTCCCGCGGAGCGGGATCCCGCAGCCCCGCTAGAGCGGGGCGCCCGCGGGAGAAAGCTCAATATGTATTACATCTATATTTTGCAAAGCACAATTAAACAACGATACTATATCGGCCAGACAGAAGATTTAATTAATAGATTGGATGTTCATAACTCCGGTCAAGTAAGAGTAACTAAGGGGTATAGACCTTGGAAAATAATTTACTCAGAAAATTATTTAACCAGATCAGAGGCGGTAAAGCGTGAGCTGGAGATAAAAAACTATAAGGGTGGTATAAAATTTAAGAGATTGTTAAATTTAGCTTGATGGTTTTGGAAGGATCGCCTAGTGGTCGATGGCGCGCGCTTGGAAAGCGCGTAAACCGTAACAGGTTTCGAGGGTTCGAATCCCTCTCCTTCCGCATTTTATCATTTATATGGACAACAAATCATTTCAAGTTTCTGTTAAGGGATTAATTATTAAAGATAACAAAGTTTTGCTGTTGCACGAGCAGAAGGGCACCTGGGACTTGCCGGGCGGACGGCTGCAACATGGAGAAAATTTTGAACAAACATTGAAAAGAGAGTGTCAAGAAGAGATAGGCGTGAAATGCGAAGTGCTGGATAAAAATCCAGCTTTTTCTTGGGTAGCGCAAGACAGCGTTGGAATTTGGCGAATCATGCTTTGCTTTCGTATCAAACCGGAACATTTTGATTTTATACATTCTGACGAATGCATTGGCTATGATTTTTTTGACAAGGATGCCATTAATACTATAAATATTGTTCCGCAGATTGGGCAATTGAAGGATTTTTTGTAGAAATAGCGATTTTATATACAAACACACATTTATATTCGTATAAATGGCCTAAATTAGGCCTTTTTTGTTGCGATGTATTGACAAAAATGGTATATATGTGATATAATTTATAGTTAAGTTCTTTCACAATTACTGGCCTAAAGCCATAAAATAATTTTACTTTAGTGTTGTTTTTTTGCAGTGAACCCTAATGCGAGCCTGTGGTCTGTCGAATCCTGGACAGATGAGGGGCGAGCAGAAAAGGAGAAAGGAAATGGGAAAGAAGGATGTATCTGCAATCGTAAGTGGTGCAGGGTTGGCGGCAGCTTTCTGGGTTAACCTGGAGAAAGCGGCGCGTGAACGCGGTATAACAACCGAAGAATTTTATGAAGCCGTGAAGGAAGGCAGCCCGATGATCAATCGGTTCGCGAACGTGATGTTAATTCGTAAACGTGTTGCCGAAAACGAGCGCAATGAGCTTAATAGCTTGAAGTCCTCAATTCCGGAAGAGGTGACTCCGGAAATCGTGGCTGGCCTGGATAAGCTCGCCAATTCCATTTTCGAGAACTGCTGGCCTGAGTCTACAACGAGGAAAGGAGAAGCATCTTGAAGCTCAAGGTTGTCAAAATGACACAGCGGATGTTTGCCGCACAATGGTTTGCCGAACAAGCTGTTAAGGCAACCATTATGACCAACGCAAGGTTTAACATCCACCCCTACAACAAAATCACGAACGTATTCAAAGAGTTGGCACAGAAGCAAATGCAAGAGTTAAGAAATCACCCCCCCGCAAGAGAATTGCTTGGTCAAGCAATGGTAATCTGCGCAGCTGAAGCCGCGCGTTACAGCTACTTGAGAACAAGATCTTTGATCGGCATTTTCAGAACCGTTATATTGTCACCCCTTAAGACGCTCCAAATGATGTGGCCACTGCAAGCCGAAACGATAATTTGGGAAAGATTTGCAACCATGATAAAACAGCATCTGACGGAGTGCATCTACCCTCTGCAAATCCTTGGGAGCCTGCTCTACCATGTGGAAATGGATTTGGTCGATTCTGAGCAGGAGTTGACCTCGCCTTTCCTTGACAGATTGATTCATGCGATTCAAACGCAGATCGAACGGCCGGAAAACATCGGTGCAGTGATCTTTTCCGAACATGAGTTGGAACATAAGTTGATCGAATACAAGTGGCAGCAATTTGTCAATCATACGAAACTGCTGCCCGCGGATTTCGATCTGAAGGCATGGCTTGGCCTTCTGCTGGCTCTGCTCAATTCAATTAAACGCGATATCCCCAGACTGCAGCTGCCACCTCACGGATCGAAGTACTATGTCTGGCGCGACAAGCGGTATAAACGGTTCGCACGATCTTAGTACGAATCCGAGCGAGCGCCGCCGCCGGTGCGAAGGAACTTTGATTAAGGAAGTTAAAATCACTGAAAAGGAGGTGATGCCAATTACCCGCTATGTTTTCGGATATAGCGGGTTTTTCTTTTTTGAAAAATTTGCCGCCGAAGCACAAAATCAGTTATACTTATTTTGTAAGCCGCCAAAGAAAAACTTGAAATTGTTAAGGTTCGCGGCGGAGCCGCTCATTTTGCCCCGCCCCGTCCGCATCCCGCCGCAGGCGGGTTGAAAAACGAAATTCTGTCCGAGCTATTTTTAAAATACACCGCAAAATAAAATAATCGGGTTACTGCCCGGTTATTTTATTTTGAGAATGGTGGGGCATGAGAACCCTCGGCTGATAAAGATTATTACAAGCAAAAACTTTTACACAGATATAATAATTTTAAATCGTAAATTGTTATTTACTGACGGCGCGGGGCTTATGCGTGTTGAATTGATTAACCCAGCTTTTTTAATAGCAACATCAGGCCGATACCCAATAAAATTCCAAGCAGCTGTTCAAAGGTTTTTGACGGCGCCGGATGTTTTTTTAATTCC
>JALNZD010000097.1 GCA_023229505.1 Bacteroidales bacterium
GATAATTAAGGTTTCCATATTTTTCTGTTTTTACAAAGATAAAAAATTTTAAAACATACATCCTTATATGTTTAAGAAGCGAATTAATCAGCTAACAGCTAATGGCTTTTGGCCGTTGGCCTTTGGCCTTTGGCTATTGGTGATTGGTGATACGGTGGAACAGTGATTTCAGCCCCCTCCCTGGCCCTCCCCTGTTCCCCGCGTACGCGGGGACATGCGGGGGAGGGGAACGTTAGAGCTGTTAGATTTGCTAAATTCTCAATTTCCCAATCCTTATAACTTTTCAATTTTCCCATTTCACCTTTTCACTATTTCACTGTATTACTATTCCACATCATTGAGTCTTAAGAACTCTTTTCCTGATCCACAGTGCAAATAATGGATCAGAAAGAATATACCGCTCAGCACTATTTTTAATAATGAGTCCTGTCCCTTTCAGAACTTTCAGGGTTCGGGAAACATTGATGCTTTTATAATCAATCCTGGAATAAAGAGAACTGGCGTCTTCTGCTATTTTCAGGACGACCAGGCGATGCTCCCGTCTTTTAGATGTTTCTTCCCAAAGTTTTTCCAGGTAGTTTCGTTCATGCAAAAGCAATTCTTCCAGGATCGTATCCAGATCAAGTTTAAATGATAAAGGTGATAGCTGGTGTTTTAAGATAATACAAAAAGTGTCTCATACGACATTTGTACTATTATAAAACCACAGATTATAACTTTCTCTTTCCATACCGTTTCACTATTCCACTGTTTCACTGTTTCACTGTTCCACTATATTATAAGTGAATCTTACGATAATAAATTCTTTAATTCACTAACAGCATACAAGGGTAAATTGGTTAGCCAGTCCTGTTTGCGAAAATCGGACATTGAAGTGCGAATAGAAACCTTTGGGCTGAATTTTTCCATAAAAACTTTTAAGCTCTTAGCTTGTAAATTTTCTTCAGCTTTAACTTCTATTGGGACAACCAACCCATTATACTGGGCTGTGAAATCAACTTCTGCAGTTGAACGTTCAGCCGACCAGTAGTAAATCACATATTCACCTGTGCTATTAAGTTGCTGAAAAACAAACTGTTCCGTCAAGGCGCCTTTAAATTCAGAGAATAAAGCGTTTCCTTCAAGAAGTGTTTTAGCATCAATATCACTCATTGCTGTTAACAATCCAATATCCACCAGGAATAATTTGAAGGCGCTTCTGTCTTCATAGGCTTTTAAAGGTATAGCGGGCTTCGTCACCCTGCATACTTTATGAATCTGTCCGCAATCAATTAACCACGATAGCGATAATTCATAATCTTTTGCACGTGAACCTTCCTTGATTATTCCATAAATAAACTTACGATTTTCTTTTGCTAATTGGGCTGGAATGGAATTCCATATCATCCGTATACGCGGAACAATCTCTAATGGAGCATGTTTCGAAAAATCCTGCTCATAAGCATCTAAAATTTGTTGTTGAATTTCGCGTACTTCTTTAAAACTATTATTTTCGCTAAATTTCAAAACAGCTTCGGGCATACCGCCAACATAATAATATTGCCGGAGCCGTTCAATATACTTTGATTTATAAGCCGTTATCAATTTCCAATCAGCGCTGTGAAGTATTTCCACAAGAGCACTTTCCCCCATTGCATCAAGAAATTCTGAAAAAGTTAAGGGATACAAATCCATAAAAACTATTTTGCCTACAGGATAAGAGATACCAGCATGAAGCGCCACACCCAGCAACGAACCGGCTGTCACGATGTGATATTCATTGGCATCTTCCTGAAAATACTTTAAAGCAGTTATTGCTTCGGGCACAGCTTGTATTTCATCAAAAATCAACAAGGTGTTTTTAGCATGTATGGTTAAACCTGATTCTGCCTGCAGAGCGACAATTACCCTTTTAATGTCAAAATCATCGGTAAATAAAGCTTTTAATCGTTTGTTCTTCTCGAAATTTACATAAATGGTCTGAGCATATTGCGTATTACCAAATTCTTTCATCAGCCAGGTTTTGCCAACCTGTCTTGCACCCCTTATGATTAAAGGTTTTCGTGAAGTTGAGTTTTTCCAGGCAACCAGGTCTGCCAATTTTGTTCTTCTCATCCTTGTTATTTTGTGCAAATATACAAAATTACAAACGACTTTATGTTATGTGACACACATATTCAAACAACTAATTGAGAGCCGTGAAACGGTGAAACGGTGACTGGGTGACTGGGTGACTGGGTGAAACGGTGACTAATTGAATAAATTACCAAGTCACCCTGTTACCTTGTTACTCAGTTACCTAGTTACCATGAGACTGGGTGACTGGTTTCAGGTTTCCGGGTTTGGCCTTATTTGCCGGGAGCTCTTTATTCTTCTTATACTTGAATGTGAATGGAGAATTCGAAGGACTTCAACGTACCCGGCTTTTATTCTATTCTCTCGCTTTCAGCCATTGTTCAAAGTGTTCCATTGACTCTTGAATGGTATGAAACGGACCTTTTTCAGCTTTTCGTATCCCAGCTATGAATTCATCCTGACTCAGCGTATTACCAGGTAAAGTCCAGTTTTTTGATTCTTTTTTTTGATCTTTTGTTTTTATAACTTTCATGACAGACCTTGGATAATGAAAGTGTAAAGATACAAAATTAGTGGGTTGTTGAAAACCAAAGGTGCTCTTTTTCTTTCGTTACTGTTTCCAGTTCCGGCAAGGAACCGTTAGATATATAAACGGTGACTGGGTGACTGGGTGACTGGGTGACTGGGTGACTTCAGCCCCCTCCCTGGCCCTTCCGCCAGCTGGCGGAGAGGGGAAAGGTGGAACGGTGTAACAGTGAAATGGTGAAAAGGTGATACGTTTTTTAAAATAAATCAGCATGCGTACCTGTCCGGATAAGTTGAATCTCCTTCATGTTGGGATCTTTTCGCCAAATCAATAACCAGTCAGACATCAAATGGCATTCCCAGCAATCGGAATAATTACCGCCAAGTTTGTGCGGTTTAAAGGAAGTGTTAACCTTGCCATCTTTTTCAAGCGATTCGATTGCTGTTTTAAATATTTGGAAATCAGTGGATCTGCGCTTCAATCTCTTAACGTCTTTCAGAAAAGCGCCCGTATAAGTAAGAGAATACATTTGTCAGATGCCAATAATATTGTAAAGCTCAGAAGAGTTTTTTGCCTTTTTTACCCTGCCCTCTCTTGCACTCTTTATTGCTCTCGTGGTTTCTTCATTGGGAGTACCGGAGATAATCCGGCCACATCTCATTTCCTTTATCAGGTCGAGAATGATTTTGCCTTTTTTTGTTTTCCCGTTAATAATAACCGTTGTCATCTTTGTAAGTGTTTATGCAAAAATAATCATTTTTCGTGAGGCGTGAGACGGTGGAACGGTGGAACGGTGATATGGTGACTGGGTGACTAGGTGACTGGGTGACTAAGTGACTCAGTGACTAGGTGACTGTTTTTGAGATTCTTTAAGGGATCGTAATAAACCGGAAAGTTGTCCTCCTATAATTTTCATTTCATTTTCAAAATCTTTAAATGTTTCTTCTGGCAAAAATGAA
>JALNZD010000098.1 GCA_023229505.1 Bacteroidales bacterium
GAAGCTTTTAACCCCAAGGCCTTGGATGATTATCAACAAAAATATAAAGAAAAGAAAATCAATCAACTAAAGAAGAGAATCGCTCAACTTGAAGCTGCTTGAAAAAAGAAGTTATATAAGAGGTAGTTAAATACTTGTACCTCCTTTTTTACCTATCACCTTAATGAAATTATTCAGTTTAATTGCAAGCCTGATGCTTTGCTGTTCTAAATCGTTATAATCTTCCTGATTTATCAGTTTCCTTGTTCTGGCTTTTTTCAGCCAGGTCTTTGTTTCATATAGAGAGCCACGTGCAAAAAACAGGAAATTCTTTGAATCATTAAAATGAAATCTGCCATAACCCTCGCTGATATTGGCAGATACAGAATCCGCAGCCCTTACCAATTGTTTTCCAATGGTATCCTTTTCAAAAAATGACCATGGTTTCACTATTTCCCAGATTCTCTCGGATAAAGCCATTGAGATTTGATAAACCTCAAGTTTTTCAAGTTCCATAATTTCGGATTTTTAAACTAAACATATTTGATTTATTTAGTTTATCCGAAAATTCCCAAAATATACCCGGTGATAAGAAAGAAAATTTTTCAGTAACCTATACCCACCTACCGAATGACCACTTTATGACCACTATAACAATCCAATCACCTGTTAAAATTCTTGACCGGATTCTCCCGGATATGTTTCAAAACAATTAATAAGATGATAACAAGCGCCAGGAAAATGGTTGAACATGTTCCTAAGAGGAAGTATAAGACGTTGATCTTTATATGGTTTGTGAAATTATTTATCCAATTATTGGCAAAATACCAGATAAAGGGATAGGTGATGATATTGGAAATAATTACAGGGATAAGAAATTCCCTGGAAATTAGCGAAACGATATTATAATAGGATGCACCGTGTATTATTCTGATCGTGATCTCTTTGCTTCGCTTTTGAAGAGTGAATATCAACAAACTGATAATTCCGAATATCCCTAAAATTACCGCGATGACGGTGAATAAGGCGAATATCGATTTAAGCTTCTTTTCATGCGCATAAGTCTCATCGATAGCTTTAATGAATTCATCTAATCTAAAGTTTGCAACAGGAACCAATTCTTTTTGCTTTTTTTCAATATAATCTGAAATTGAAGCCTGATCTCCCTGGTATCTAATTATAAGATAAATCCTTAAATCGTTTAGGGGCAATATAATCATAGGAGATATTTTTTCATACAATGACTTATAAGGAAAGTCTTTCACAACACCGACCACTTCTCTAAAGTCTACTTTTTTCCCAATCGGTTCATTTAGTTGAAGAAATTTGACCGCAGCTTCATTAATCATGATCGAATTTTCCTGGTCATATTTCACCGATGAATTAAAGCTTCTACCTTCAACAATTGTAAGGCCTAATGTTTGAAAATAATCTTTACCAACAGAAAGCATTTCTATATAGATTGGGTTAGCGTAATCTTCATTATTGAATATCATGGATTGACTAATAGGGCCAATTAAAGGAATGCTAATCGTTTCCGAAATATTGAGGATTTGTGGATTAAGTGAGAGTTCATGGATAAGTGCATCACAATTGCTTGTCAATTCTTCTGGTAATTCTAACACGAGTAATTTATCCGGATTAAAGCCCAAAGCATCTTTACTTTTAAGGAAATTCCACTGATTGAGCAGTATGAATGATATTACAATTAGTATACTGAAAATTGCTATCTGAAATAAAATCAGGAGTTTATTCCATTTTAGGAAGGGGAAGAGGGCAGACATATCTTTTTGGAAGAGACTCCCCGGTATTCCCCCGAATATGAAAACACTGGTTATTGCAACCGTAATAAATCCTATAAAGGCAATAATGGCAGCCATAAAACCAATGAGATTTATGAATGACGGCTTATCCAGGTTCATTTGTTTTCCAAAAATGTCACCGATAGCAGATTTCAAATATGTTGAAAGAACTATTGATAATATCATGGATATCAGCATGATCAGGAAGATCTCTCCAACGACTCGGGCTTTAATGTTAAACCTTGAGGCACCATGAGTCACCCTGATAAAATATTCATGATTTCGATGATAATGGTTTACCGCGGAGATAATTGCAAAATTTGAGGAGGCAATCAGGATAATAATTATACATATGAGTATGAATAGCCTGATATTTACAGAACTGCCGGCAGGTAGAAAACTATTGGCAATTTCCTCTGAACCTAAATAAATGTCCTTAAGAGGTTGTATTCGAATTGCTAAACCTGAATTTTTTTCCGGAGGGAATATGATCCGGCTTAATTTTTCTTCAACAATCTTTGGATCACTATTTTTATTTAAAACAATATATGAAGTGAATCCACTATAATTATTAGATGGATTTTCAAAAAATTCTTCATTTAAGCCTTCACTGATAAAATCAAGCTGAATTTGAAAATTACCTATGATATCGGTCTGAAAAGTTGAATTTTCCGGAATATTTTCAAATACCGCAGTTACCATTGCCGACAGTTCCTTGCCGGATTGATTAAGCGCAAGCAGGTTACCGACAGCATTCCCGTCCGGAAAGTATTTCTCCGAAGTTTTTCGTGATATTGCAATGAAATGGACATAATCATGCTGAGAAAAATTACCGGACAACAATGGGATATCAAGGTTTTTAAATATTTCAAAATCTCCGCAAATAAACCTGTTCTCCGGAATATAATTCTCTCCATTTTTAATGAAGACATCACGTAAATAATGACACCTGAAAACATCATTAATTTCAGGTATGCTATTAATAATCAATAATCTGGGAAGGTAAGGAGTTATAGCATTCATTCTGGAATCTGAACTATGAAATTCCAATACCCTGTATATTTTCTCCTTGTTTTTAATATTCTTGTCATAACTGTATTCATGCAATATGAATACAAGTAGCACCATTATGAAAGATAGGGAAAGCGTTAGACCCAACAGCCTCAAAACGAAGGAGGTCGTATTTTTTTTCCAGATCCGGAAAATAAGTTTAAAAAACATGTATTTAAAGTTTCCGAATATTTTCCTGAGATTTAAATAATACCAAAAACCGTTTCAGATAAAGAAATAATTAATTGAGAATATGGTATCTCTTTGAATACATCGAATTAACAATAAAGAGAAACCTTAGTAAAGATAGAAGATTCATTTTGGTTTTGGCTACCTATCTAACGATCAATTGCTTAAAAAATTGTAACGACAAATAGGAAAGGCGACCAGCTAATGACAACTTAATGACAATTTCTTGACTACCTACTGACCACCTACTGACCACCTACTGACCACCTCTTATATAACTTCTTTTTTCAAGCAGCTTCAAGTTGAGCGATTCTCTTCTTTAGTTGATTGATTTTCTTTTCTTTATATTTTTGTTGATAATCATCCAAGGCCTTGGGGTTAAAAGCT
>JALNZD010000099.1 GCA_023229505.1 Bacteroidales bacterium
AACATGTAAAATAATATTCATAATAATTTCAATATTTGTTTTATTACCATCTTGTAAGAAAAATAAATGGAAACAACCAACAGATGTTGGATTTATAGTAGATATTAATCGTTCATCCGGTCAGGGCGGGAAATTAATATTTACAAAAGGCGATATTACTTTAGCAAATTTCTCATTTGATGGCAAAAGAGTTCAGGGCGATGATATTTATTTTTTAAATACATTTTCTTCAGGACTAAACATTGTTTTCGACCCAAACCTGCCCGTTGAATCATTAAATTTCGAAATCCCTCAAGGTACATTTACAAAAATAGAAATATCTTTTGAAACCTTTGGTATTAATGATGATAATCAAATTGTTTTAGAGGGTAATTATGAGAAATCTATGAATAATAATTATCCGATACGCTTCGAATTTAAAGCCAAAATAGTGCAAACCATTATTGCAAGAAATTCATCAGGTTCTTCTGAAATTATTTTAAACAAAGATGTGCCGAGTTATCCGAAAATTATGTTTGACCCGATTTTTTGGTTTAATCCTGTTTCTCCAAATCTGATTAATAATGCGGAAACTGTAGATATTGGCGGAACTCCAACAATTTTAATAAATGATACGTGCAATGAAAATATATACAATATGGAGATTCCGCGCAAACTGTGCCGGTAATTCCGCAGCAAAGTGTTCCACACTTTCCGCACTAAACTGTACCGTCTATTCCGCGGCAAACTGTGCCGCCTAAAACACATTGAAGCTCTGTTGTTTTTTAAAATATAGTTTGTAAAGATTAAACAGTAACTTACTGTAAAATCAATACAAACTATGTCAAACAAAAACATCGAAATGAGCAAACTAAGACAAATTCTTAAACTCTACGCCAGTCATAAACAGGGAACACGCACAATACGTGATGTGACAGGTGTGTCGCGGACAACGATAATGAAGTACATCGAACTGTTCCGTACATCAAGAATTACCTGGGACGAACTATCAACACTAAGCGATAAAGATCTGGATGATTTATTTCACACAGATATAGAAATACCAGAACCACCGGAACGAGAGAAAGAACTATATGCGTTTTTCCCACAAGTGGAGAAACGAATAAAACAGCCCGGAATGACTCTTTTAAAGCTATGGAAAGAGTATTCTGATAAAACCATAGATGGATACCAAAGCACCGGATTTTATAAACATTACAGGCTCTGGAAAGGACTATCACACCCATCCATGCACATGGTACACAAAGCAGGAGATAAGATGTTTGTTGACTTTACAGGGAAAAAGCTTGAGGTTATTGATGTTTCAACAGGTGAGATTAAAACAGTTGAGGTATTTGTTGCAATACTTGGAGCAAGTCAGCTAACGTATGTTGAGGCATTGGAAAGGCAGGATATAACAGACTTTATCACGGGTTGTGAAAATGCGCTTTACTACTTTGGCGGAGCACCTGCAGCCATAGTGCCGGATAATTTAAAATCGGCAGTTACTAAAACCAATCGTTACGAGCCTACAATGAATCATAACTTTGAAGCATTTGCAGAACATTATGGAATGGTTGTGTTACCAGCAAGAGCATATAAACCCAAAGATAAACCATTGGTAGAAGGAGCTGTGAAGATAGCCTATAACAGGATATTTACAAACCTGCATGGACAAAAATTTTATTCATTAGCGGAACTAAATGAAGCCATAATGAGGCATCTTGAAAATCATAATAAAGCACTCTTTGTTGGGCGTACTTACTCACGCATAGACCAGTTTAATGATATAGAGAAACAAGTCCTGCAACCCTTACCTTTCATGCGTTTTGAGATAAGAGAAAATGTTCAGGTTACAGTGATGAAAAACGGTCATGCGTGTCTTCATCGGGACAAACATTATTATAGTGTTCCTTCCAATCATGTAGGCAAGAAAGTGAAAATATTTTTTTCAAAAACAACCGTGGATATTTATTACAAATACGAATTGATTGCAAACCATCTGCGTTCAAAAGCCCCACATGGCTACACTACAGTACGGGAACATATGGCAACTTATAATAATGAGATTTTAGAATGGAATCCTCAACGTTTTATAGATGATGCCAATAAAATACACAGTGATGTCGGGTTTTATATTTCATTAGTAATATCAAATAAAGCTCATCCTGAACAGGCATATAAATCATGTCAGGGCATACTATCATTTGCAAAGCGTGTAGGGAATGAAAGGCTCATTAATGCCTGTAGACGCGCACATCAGTATGGAGTGTTTCATTATAAAATAATAGAAACCATTCTGCAAAGGAATCTTGATCAATATGACATGGATGATGAAATCCATCCAATGCCTGCTCACGATAACATTCGAGGAGAAGAGTATTATAAATAAAATGAAGTTTAACTAAAAAACAAAACTATGATGAACGAACAAGTTGTAAAAAGAATGAAAGAAATGAAGTTCTACGGCATGCTCCGTGCTTTTCAAACCAGCCTTGAGTCAGATGCTATGAACGCCCTTACAAAGGATGAAATGATTGCGCAACTAATAGAAGAAGAGTGGGATGACCGATGTTGCAGGAAGATTGCACGCAATATGCAAAACGCAAAGTTCCACTACAGTGCATCTATTGAACAGATGTACTTTGAAACAGACCGTGGTATCGATAAGAACCAGGTGATGCGTCTTGCGGAATGTACATTTATTAAAAATAAAGAAAACGTAATGATTACAGGAAGCACCGGTATCGGGAAAAGTTACCTTGCATCAGCTATTGGTCAACAGGCTTGTACTTTAGGATATAAAGTATTATACTATAATACAACCAAGCTTTTTGCGAAGCTTAAAATGGCTAAAGCCGATGGATCTTATATTAATGAAATTGCGAAGCTTGAACGTCAACACTTGCTTATTCTTGATGATTTTGGAATACAACCTCTCGATGCTCAAAGTCGTTCTGCATTCATGGAAATTATAGAAGACAGGCATGAGAAGGCATCTACATTGATTACGTCACAGGTTCCGGTTGCAAAGTGGTATGAAGTTATCGGAGAAAAAACAATAGCTGATGCTGTTATGGACAGAATAATCCACAATGCTCACAGGTTAGAGCTTTCGGGAGAGTCTTTACGCAAGAAACTAAAGAAAAAAACAGATTAATTTTTATATGATAAAATAAACTATATTTGTAATCATGAAAAACAGCATAGAAAAAACCTCAATGGGAAATTCATTTTTAGTGGCACAGTTTAACGCGGAATAGGTGGTCTTCTTTGCGCGGAATTTCCAC
>JALNZD010000100.1 GCA_023229505.1 Bacteroidales bacterium
TAAACCGGCGCCGGGAAGTTTTGAGGACAAGATCACTAATTTCCTGAAGCAGAGTGAAGAGAAATTAGTCGATTTCAAGCGAAACCTCGAAGTGAAACAGACGGGGAAGAAGAAGAAGAAACCGCGGACTTGATCCCGGTTTGCCCAGATGGCGGAATTGGTAGACGCAAGGGACTTAAAATCCCTCGGTTGTATAAACCATGCCGGTTCTCCCGACGACATAAATTTATAGAATTATGTAATGTCGGGATCCCGATGTTCCATTATTAAATCTATTAATGTCATCGGGAGATTCCGGCCCCGGGTATAGCCTTGGTTTTGAAAATGTAATTTAGGAAAAGGTAACGCATTTAACGTATAATCCATATAACCTAAAAGAGGTGTATGCCTGGGTGGCGGAATTGGTAGACGCAAGGGACTTAAAATCCCTCGGCCGAATAAGCCATGCCGGTTCGATTCCGGCCCCAGGCAGATTCTTTGAATCCCTCGGTCGAATAGGCCATGCCAGTTTGACCAACCTGTCGGCAGACAGGTCCGGCTCTGGGTAATTGTAAATAATCTCGGAGGTATATATGAATATATTCTCAGGAATATTTGGCCCCCAAGATCCCGAAAAACAAAAGAATAATAAATTTCAAGAGCTCGAGACTCTATTCGCTGGAGACCAAGAGATGATGAGTTTTTCCAAGTCATCGTGGTTGACCTCCCGTGGAGGTTATTATGGGGGACAGGGAAAGCTTGACCAGGCAATTATGGATTTTAAAGATGCGATAATATTAAAACCTGATCATATCCCCTCATATATAGCTTTAGGAATTGCATATAGAGAAAAGGGGATGTTACAAGATGCTCTTGCGACTTTGAACAAGGCTCCTCACGTAATGATAATTTCCGGAAAAGAATTAGGCGGCTCCGAATTTGATTTGTATAACGCCATTGCAAGTATTTATTTGCTAATGGGAGATAAATCAAAGACAATCGAGTATGCGAAAAAAGCTATTGAAGCTCTAAATGATCCGGAAAGAAAAGAGCAACTAGCATTTGCCAAGGAATCAGGGGTAATTAGTGAAAAAGAAAATGACGATTCAAAGATGCTTGAAGTACTGAAGGGGCTCATTCTTGAGCTCGAGGGAGAATAAATGCAAACAGCACATCAATTCGGCCGAATATATCATGCCGGCTTGCCCGCCGAAGGCGGGTTCGATTCCGGCCCTGGGCAATAATAAAATTAGCATAAAGGGTAATTAAGGAGGGGATCAATTTTATTATAGGAATATTCTTAATGATTCTTTCATTGGTTCTGCTTTATGCCACTAAACATGCTTGGGCGAACGGCCCCTTGGATGCCCCGCTCAACCCAGTGCCATTGAGAATATTTTCACTTCTTTGTTTTGGGCTTTTGATATATGGAATATTTTTAACATTTTATTTTTATGGTTTAATTGGATTTATATTATTAATTATCATCTTTCTAGTTTATGGGTGGAGGCGGAGCTTAAATCCTGAAGGGTACGCAAAAGCCATTGCAGGTACACAAATACATTATTATAAACGGCTTAGAAAGAAATACCCGGACATGAATAAAGAAGAGATACTCCGGAAGGTTTTAAAATCAAGGCCGGGATACACAGATGAGCGCATTTCCAGCATTATTGAGGCATCTAAAAACCAAAAAGGCGTTGTTAATCTCAAACATATTCTATATTCATTAATTATCGGTGAGTATGAAGAAATTATTGGGGGAGATCCTGATCCATCAACTTGGACTAAACTTTCTAATGGTATAGATTCCGCGATCAAAGAAGATTTTTCACCATAACTACGGTTCGAGCCTGCCGGCAGGCAGATCCGGTTCTGGGCATTTTGTGGGGTAAGCGTAAGGGACTTAGCTGTCTGCTTTTGCCATTCGCATCTCATACGGCTTAAGATCGAATTTCATAGCTCTGGTTTCTTTCCCCGAATCGTTCGTCAAGAAACTGAAGCCGTTACGCTGATAAAAGGCTATTGTTTCCGGTTTGTTGTAGGCATCGGCCAGTAAAAAACGACAGCCGGTCTTGTTGTTGATAGAAAACCAATATTTAATGAAATCCAAGACCTGACTGCCCAGTTTTGCTCCTTGCTGAGGCATGCTGACAGCCAGACGACCGATCTTTACTGCCGGGATCTTGCCGTGACGTTTCTGGTTCGGGATGCGACGGTTAAGGTTGTTGGTGGCTTTTATTCCGTCATTTAAAACAGTGAAGTAGGCCAGGGCCTCTTTAGCTTTGATCGAACGAAAGAGATAGGTTACCCCAAGAAGCTGGTCCTGGTAATGAAGAGCGTCTTTAATCAAAAACTCGTTCAGGTCTGGGTTGCCGCAATCAAAATCAGCTGTTGCAGAGACTGGGGAAAGGCGTTCAAGGATAGCCTGGTCAAGCAGCATGCTTAGCAAAGACGGAAGTGTTTTTCATTATGGTGTCAAAAATGCGCTTTCCGCGAAGAACCTCTTCTTTGGAGACCGCTTTAAGATCGGGAGAGGCGATCTCTTTAAGGAATTTTTCCGCTTCTTTACCTTTTAAATCAGGGGTTGGGGCGATTGGTTTAGCCATTAGAATCCTCCTATATTCCTATCGTAACAAAAGCGAGAAAATTCCATCCATTTGAAGGATATAATAATTATGTCATTGGCGAATACAGTTGTCAAGAAAAACGCGCTTTAACCGGTCGCAATTTGCGACCAGTTTATTCTGGGCAGTCCTATGGCAGCAGCGCGGGTTTGACCTGGAGGATGGCGGCGGCTTTTTCCTTGTCCTGGCGGGTATCGCGCAACACTTTTTCCACGTAAGCCTTCTCGAACAGCGCCAGGTAATCGGCCCCATAAGGGAGACTTCCCGACAATAAAAAATCGACCGGCAGATCTTCCGCAGTGATCGGTCCGGACTGGACGGTCAGTACCAGCCTCTCCAGGGTCGCTGCCAGCTCGGCCAGATTCCCCGGCCAGGGATAATTGGAAAAGAGCTCTTCGACTTCCGGCGTTAATTTCTCGATCTCCTTGCCGTAGCGGTCGTTGAATTTGGCCAAGTAATGATTGATCAGTAAAGGGAGGTCGGAGAGC
>JALNZD010000101.1 GCA_023229505.1 Bacteroidales bacterium
GGTTTTTGGCCTTGTGATCCTGACGGGCATGTTCCTGGCGTGGGTTTCTACCTATTTCGCTGTCAGAAAGTATTTGAAGATGAAGGAAGATGATTTGTACTGAGGACGGTAGGACTGTAAAGTAATTGGAAAATTGAAATTGGAAATTTGGGACATAACTCCTGTTCACTGTATCACCATATCACCGTTTCACTGTTTCACATAATTTATTATTTCCCGGAGGGGATCAATATCGAATAAAAAATTACCCTTTAATTTTTCATCCATTTGCCGCTCTGAATAGTCTGATTTTTTTTATCGAGTATCCTGTAAAGATAAATCCCGCGAGGGAGGCCGGAAACATATATCGAATTTGTGCCGGTTGAAAGTTCCGCTTCACATTCCAACCTTCCGGTCAGGTCAAAAAACTGAAGCTGTAACCGATCAATTGGTGAGTTAACATTTAAAGTCTCATTCCCCGGATTGGGATGGAGATGACAGGTGTTTGTATTTATAATTGGATTTTCCGGCGTAGAAACCAGCAATCCATCCTGGTTGACCTTGAGAATAAAGATATCGAACTCTTCATTCTGGGTTAAATAGTCATACCGTGAACACGACAGCACACATCCACTGTCTTGCGTGGCCAGTATGGCATTAACCAGGTAGAATGCATCCCCTCCATAAAACCGCTGGTTTTTAAGGTTCAGTTCAGAATCTATGATATTTAACATGATCCAGGAAGGTTCGTTTTGAAAAGGAAAGAAGTAAGAATTGGATGAACCTGCATAGAAGATATTATCAGGAGAAATGAAATCAAGATTCTTATATATTCCTGGCAATTCAACTGTATCAGTTTTACCGAAATAGGCTGAAGATAAAATTGAATCTTTCCTGGTTACTTTAAGAATTCCCATATCCCATTCTTCACTATTGAATGTGTACATTTTACCAGTTAAAAGATAAGTAGAATCATTTATCCATTTAGCTGTATTAAGATCATTTATATATTCATTAAAAGACCCTGTATCAATCACATTAAAATTAGTATCCAACACATTTAAAAAACTCAACCCTCTTGAACCTAATGGATAGAATGAAAATACTTTATATGAAAATACAGGGGAATTTTCTAACAAAGTAAAACCTTCATTAAATGAAAATGAATTAAAAAACCGGTTTCTGACCATTGTGCCATCTGGTGTAATCTCATAAATACATTCATTATAATAAGTTTGTGGCGCCATATATAAAGCTAAAAAAACTATATTTCCTTTATGATTGATTATATGTCTGAAATCAAATATTTTATAGCCATTCGAATTCAACCTCTTATCATCCAATACTTGTAAATTATTATTTAACAATACATACCACAATTCTGAAGTTGAATCACATGACCAATAACCAAGAGCTACAAAATGGTCTAGATCAATTTTTATCAATTCACTCAAGGTGCAAATTCCTTCAGGATTACTTATTCGAATTGAATCTACGAATGACCCTTCATGATCAAGTTTGATAATCAAACCATACAATGAGTTATCAACAGGGAAATAAATATTTCCAAGATCATCTTTTAACAGACTCTCAGCTATTTCATTCATGGGGCTTGAATACCGATATTCAAATGTAGATTGGGGAAATGAATATAAAATTGAGGAAAAATATATTATTAAGAATGTGAATGTTTTCATAGAAATTTAGTTTTTCTGGTTAAAAAGCAGGGTGTATCTTGTTATATACACCCTGCAATAACGAGTTAATTAAAAGTACCGGGCTCATTTGGGTTTACTAACCAGTGGCAATATTGGTTCCTTAACCATTGATAATAGAAATATCCATTTGGCGGGATATGAACAGTATTATCACCAACCTGGTAGATAGACATTAATACTCTATCCCCTAATTGTTGGTTAGTGACAGTATAAACTAAATCTGTAGCTACTTGTTCTGTTGAATGCCAATAAAAATTCATCTCATCCGGGCAGAGGCAAGCATCAAAATTTGGATAATTTGAAAACTTGAATAGTATTAAATAGTCATAAAGATTATCATACGGTATTTCATCATTTGGATTAAGAAACATATCATCATCATCATAAAACATCATAGGATCCGAATAGACAATCACTAAATCAGGTAAGATATCTACTGTTAATACATCTATCGGAGAATGCCGTTGAGCAGGAACCCCAATATTTAGTCTAATTCTTTGTTCGATTTGCCATGCAGCATCGATATACTTATTTTCTCCTTCATGCGGGCCAGCACAGTATCCACCATTATTATCTTGTCGCCAACCTAATTTCCACCAATCCTCCTCACCAAAAGTACCATAATTAATCGGCGAGCCATATCCAAAACCTGAGATTATGCAGAATGTAACGCTTCCAGCAATAGAATCCCTGCTAAAAACATCTGCGAAAATCAAATGAAGATTCTGTGAAGGAAGATTCTCATATTGAATAGTCAGGCTGTCAATAATCTTGTCATAAACAGATACAGCTTCAGCAGGTGTTACCTTTCCACCTGATAAATCAACATCAATATATACGGAATCTATGGAAAGACCTTCTAGATTATTAGCAACATCGGCATAGGTATAGTTTATCAAAGCTTCCGTGTACCAAACCGCAGTATCTATCGGATAACCACTTCCGGTTTTCAACCTGCTTTCAATGTCTGATTTGAATGAAACTATCCGCTGTTCAATATTCTGGCTGGTCTGGGTCACCTGTTCGGTTGGATTTACCTGGGAAGAATCATCATGCTGTTATTTACAGCTTAAAATTACGACAATAAAAGATAAAATAATTGCTAAAATAAATACAACTTTTTTCATTTTTGATTAAATAAAATGGTTAATAAACTAAATATCATTGTGTTGTAAAAGCAAAATGCAATTATGGAGGGTACAGCGATTTTGGATCCAGCATAATGAACCTAACATATATAAGTCCATTCTTGATGCCCGTAATAATATAAATCCCGACTTTGACACTTGTTTGTCTTTTTTAACTATTTGAATTTCACAACTAATTGATATTCAGTGTACACAAAAATGGAATTCTTTTATTTTCAAAAAATGTAGTGGACACTTTATCAACAA
>JALNZD010000102.1 GCA_023229505.1 Bacteroidales bacterium
CTGCGCCATCTCATCAATTGACATGCCCTTATTATATAAATCAAAAGTAACCAGCTGGGTCAATTTAGTATTTAGTCTGGCATCTGCCTTCCTCTTTTTTGTCTCAACTTGATTTAATTCATCCTGTTTATCAAGATAGGTCGCGATATAGCCTGCCTGTCGCTCGCCGGTCATGCAATTATCACAATGTCCGCAGACCGCCGCATCGCCCTCGCCAAAATAATCCAAAATATATTTCGGCCGACAGTCAAAATGATAGACATAATCCTCCATCTTATCCAACTTGGCATAAGCATGCCGTAATTTATTTTTTAGCGCCGAAAAATCAAGCTTAATCTCGCTTCGATTCAGGCGCTGTAAAATTTGAATTTCCGTTCCCTTAAAAGGCGGGCGGTAATCCGCAACGTCAGCCTCCTCCAGCTTCTTAATCAGCCGGCGCAAACTGTCTTTTTTGATTTCCAAAATTCCGGCTGCCTCTTCCAGGTTGAGATAAAAACCCTTGATCAGCTCTTGGCTGTATTTTTCATAAAACCGGTTGAATATATCGATTTGCGTTTTGGAACGTTTACCGAATGATTTAGTCGCTTCCTCAAATGTTTTCGTCAACTGTAAATAAGCGCTGCCGGCCCGATCCTGAACGCGGCGCAGATAACCTTCCCGTTCCAGGAGTTTTAAGGCGGTGCCGACGGCCATTTCCGGCACGCTGTCAGAAAGCAGGCCGCCCAGCTCGCTATAAGTAATCATTACCGTATCAGAATCGTAGTTGAGTAAGAGTTCATAAATTTCCAAAATAATTTCCGGCGGCGGATTATCACCCTTGATAAAAAACTCCTGTAAAAATCGATCGCGCGAGTTATAGAGCAGCAGGCAAAAACTCGGCTGGCCATCGCGCCCGGCGCGGCCCGCCTCCTGATAATAGGCTTCAATAGTACCCGGCATGTCATAATGTATTACAAAACGAATGTCGCGCTTATCAATTCCCAAACCGAAAGCATTGGTGGCAATGATTACCCGCGCCTCGCCTTTCATGAATTTTTCCTGAACCCATTTGCGGTCTTCCGAATCCATGCCGGCGTGATAGCCAATCGCCTCGATATTGTTATCAAGTAGCGTCTGCAACAGCTGGTCGGCGCGAGCGCGCGTTCCAACGTAAATAATTCCTGAACCGTCCGGCGCGCTAGTCACCGCCTCAATCACCACGCTCGGCTTCTGACCTTCATTTGCCCGAACAACGCCAAACTGCAGATTCGGTCGGGCAAAACCGATCACCACCAATTTCGGATTAATCAGGCCGAGTTGTTTCGCGATGTCATCGCGCACCTCAGGCGTGGCGGTCGCCGTGAGTGCCAGTACGGTTGGATTTTTTAAAAACTCTATTGCTGATTTCAACTTCAAATAACTCGGCCGAAAATCATGCCCCCAGGAACTGATGCAATGGGCCTCGTCCACCGCGAATAAGCTGACCTTCACTTGTGCAAGCGCGGCTAAAAATTCCTGGCTGTAAAAACGTTCCGGCGCAATATATAAAAGTTTATAATTGCCATTCTTGACACCATCTAACCTGCTTTGGGTTTCCACTGGCGAAATCGAAGAATTAATAAAAGTTGCCGGGATGCCTACGCGGGCGAGTCCGTCTACCTGATCCTTCATCAAGGCAATCAAGGGCGAAACTACAATTGTTATTCCCTCCAGCACTAAAGCCGGCAGCTGATAACAGAGCGACTTACCGCCGCCGGTCGGCATCAGCACCACCGTGCTCTTGCCGGCCAGCACATTATCAAGCACCCGTTCCTGCCCGGGACGGAAATCAGTAAAGCCATAATGTATTTTCAGCAACTCTTTCAGTTGCTGTTTTTGCTTATCGATAATTGGCATAAACTCATAATAACAATAATATTCATAATTGTTCAACCAAACAAAAATAATTCACAACCCATGGCTCATGGCTCTTAATAAAATCAAGCCTTGATCATGATTTATGAATTAGCGGTTATTTGTTTATTTTTTCCTTAAACAAGCGCAGGGTATTTTTTAAAGCCATGGCGATGGTCATCGGCCCGACACCCCCCGGAACCGGAGTCAAAAAACCGGTTACATCCTTAACGCTTTCCAGGTCAACATCGCCTGCCACCCTGCCATCAGGCAGGCGGTTTATACCTATATCAATAATTACCGCGCCCGGCTTAACAAACTCTTTAGTAATCAGCCCCGGATGACCTATGGCGCTAATCAGTAAATCGGCCTTGCTTGATTTTGCCGCGAGCTCATCATCATCTTGATGAAGAATTGTGCAAAGCGTACCCCCGCACTCAAGCGCGTGTTTAATCGCCTGTCCAAAAAGTTCAGAGTTGACTATCGCCACGGCTGACTTGCCTTTTAAATCAAAATTAATTTCCTTATTAATTTCCAGAATTACCGCGACAATCGGCGGTATATTCGGATTGTTACAGTTTAAAAGAAATTGATTTAAATTATAAGGATGAAAACCGTCAACATCTTTGTCTGGCAGGATCCGTTCAATCACCTTGTCGGCATCAAGGCCTTCGGGCAATGGCAGCTGGACTAAAATACCATCAATTGTTTCGTCTGCATTCAAAAAATCAATCATTGAAATAAGTTCGGCTTCGCTGACATCGGCGTCGCATTGATATAAATGGGTGTCAATGCCCACTTCTTTCGCTTGTTTTTCTTTAAGCCGGACATAGAGCTTGGAATCGTCACGCTCGCCGACTAAAACAATCGCCAGGTTCGGCCTGGCACCTTTTAAGTTCGCTATTTCCTGAACGACTTCATCTTTAATCCGTTCAGCGATTTTTTTACCGTCAATTAATTGCATACGATATTTCTGTCATTCCCGCGCAGGCGGGAATCTTTCATGAATATATAACAAACCTAGATTCCCGCCTGCGCGGGAATGACAGATTAAATTAAACGCTCGGTATCGGAAACTTAGAACA
>JALNZD010000103.1 GCA_023229505.1 Bacteroidales bacterium
ACAAGCTCATCTGGTGTAAAGAGCGGCTGGGCTATGCTTAACGAACCGCCGTGTACGTGACCCGTACGCACGGTGGTGTGAGAGGCTCTCCCCGTCGGCGATGCTGACGGGGCAGCCTACTCGATTAGTGTGCGTTCAAAATTTAAAAAGTGTGCAATTAGCAGACTCATTGGTTATTTTTAGAGATAGTGTCAAAAGTTATATGGTAATCTATTAAAACTGATTTGCTAATGGTATCGAAAGTAAAAGAATCATAGAGAATATCTAATGTTGACCCGATATATTTGGTAAACTCACGATATCTTTTCATGTGGCATGGGTAAGGACACTCAAATGTGCTTTCCAGTATCAATACGGAATCCTGGCCATTAAAAATTTTATCTTTTACAACGACCATTTCACATTCATAATCTGATCTTTCGTCACACCACCATTCTCGTGAATAACTATAACCAATTTCTTCCCTCAAAATAGGCCACCTTGAATAATGAGGTTCAATCCAGGGACAATAATCAATTTTATCATATCCATAAATAGGTCTACCACTGTAAAATGGCACATAAACGGGATCAGAATAAGTAACTGGATGTGGATCACTTGTTAGTTCATATTTGTGAAGGATATAAGTTTCACTGGTAGTAACTGTCACTGTATCTGTATTGTTTTTAAGATATTTCCACCACGAATTAGGGTACACTGGAAAATAAGAGCCAGGTCTGATTATTTCGTAATTATTTTCTTTCTTACAAGACGAAAGTTGAATAATTAAAAGGGCAGAAAGAATTACAATTACTCTCATCTTTGAATTTATTTCTAAGGAGTATAAAAATGCACACTAACGGTTTGCAAATATGGGTAGGCTGGGCTTCTTGAGCCACTTACTTATCAGACTGTCAATATGTTCATTTTATGCACCTAATTCAAATTTGCTAATTTAGCCCAGCTTACCTATATTTGCTGTTATGCCCATTTGCTTTTGCTTTTCTATTTTAATAATCAAATGGACTTTTCACTCCAAGTTTGTTACTAACAAATAAAAATAAGAATCTTCCGTTCTGCGGCTGTAATGACGTAATTTTATTTGGTTGTGAACCTGCTCTAATAACTTTTTTGGCTGTCGTATCATTGTTTCACTTTTTTACTAACTTTAGAAACGTAATTTTACAGAAAAATATGTTTGGCAGTGTTTGCAAAGAGTATTTATTATATAAAAAATTGGAAATCAATTTATAAATAAAAGCCAAACGAGTGATAGACTGCAAAATTGCTGCCTATTTAGTAGGCCGCTCGTCTCAACTGTGGGGGCTTAACAAGTCAGGTGCGGGGCCTTACTCTATACACGAGGTTGGTATGTTAGAATTTTTAAAGTCAATTTATGCACAAATTTGGCAAAAGTTTGAACCTGAAACTAAACCACGAATTTGTATCGAAATTAGTGGTTGCCTTTTTGTTTCCGGTTTATCCGGGTTAGGCAATTTCTTTTTTATTAACTGTTGCACTTTACTTAAACTTGCAGAGATAAAATAATGAATCGTAGAAAATTTTCAAAAAATATGCTGTTATCAGGTCTTGCATTACCTGCCTTGAATTTGCTAACAAATGCTGCTGAACCCGTGCTAAGTTATGCTAATCCTGAAGTCCTTGTAGATACACAATGGGTCACTGAGCACCTCACTACACTCAAAGTCTGTATTGTCGAAGCAGGTTATGACCTGAGTGACTACAATTCCGGGCATATCCCTGGTGCAGTGGGATGGGCTTGGAGTACTGACTTCCAACACCCTATCCGCAAGGATTTACCAGACAAGGAGGGAATAGAGGAGTTGCTGGTCCGCTCGGGAATCAAAAAAGATACGACCATCATTGTTTATGGCGCCCGTCGTCACGGATACGCGACATTTGCTTTATGGCTATTGAAAATCTATGGTCATAACGATGTGCGTGTTATGAATGGAAATCGTGAGAAGTGGATTGCTGAAGGTCGTCCACTGACGACAAAAATACCAACTGTCACACGGTCTGTCTACATCGCGACAGAGCCTGATTGGAGTATTCGTGCATTGCGCGATTGGGTTCTCAATTCCATTGGCAAACCGGAGCGAATGTTGGTGGATGTGCGCACGCCAGAAGAATACCATGGTCAGTTGTGGGACGGGTGGAAATATCAGGCAGAAGCCAGTCAGCGTGGTGGTCATATACCCGGCGCAGTCAATATTCCATGGGATATGACACTCAAGGAGGATGGAACCTTCAAGTCGGTTGAAGAACTGCAAGCCTTATATACCAGCAACGGTGTTACTTCAGATAAGGAAGTAATCTCATACTGTATCGTTGGTGGGCGATCCAACCATACATGGTTTGTTTTGACCTATCTGCTCGGCTACTCCAAAGTCCGGTTATATGATGGTTCATGGGCAGAATGGAGCACCCTTATCGGAGTTCCTATTGAGAAATAGATTGGAGGGTTACACTCAAGGCAAGGGGCGCGGGCTAACAATGGCATGCAGGCGACGGGGTTACCGCCGCGCCCCTGATGCTTGCCGTTAATTCGTGAAATTAAATACTGTTTCTTATTCATAGCAATTGGGCATAACGCTCGAGCGCAGCGCCCTGGCCTGGGTTTTTATTGCGCCATACGGGCGGGTGCCTTGCTTAAACGGTTAAAGTTACAAATTCATTTTCAAATGCACCCGTCCGCCAGCTGGCGGATGCAACATTTTAAA
>JALNZD010000104.1 GCA_023229505.1 Bacteroidales bacterium
TTTCGGATTTCAAATTGCTGATTTTTGACAGATGGGGAGGAGAAATCTTTGAATCAACTGACATCCTGAATGGCTGGGATGGCAAAAAGGACGGAAAGCTTTGCCCTGGCGGGGTTTATGTTTACCGGGTTACGTTTAGGATTGATCAAGCTTCCGGTCCTTACGCGGATCAGGTAAAGGTAGGGACGGTGATGCTGAATCACTAAATCACCTTCCCTGTTCATATCTTTTCGGAAAAAATATATAACCTGTCACTTTCCTGACCGATTAATCTGTGAATCCGCCAGGTTCATGCTACTGAAAATAACATATCAAATCCACTCTTTTATGCCTTCCTGCCTATTTATTTGCGCGCTTACTTACTTACGGCCATAGGATTTTCGGTAGTATTTACCATGTCCGGAATTCCGGATTTTACAGCCCCTATTTCAGTTCAAGAAGGCATCGTCCTTTTTCTGCTTCAAAACATTACTTTTTCATCCCCCATTTTCGATTTTCTAATTCCCATTTTCGATTTTCGAATTTCTAATATCCATCTTTCACATTCCCACCCGCCATAAGGGGGCATCCGGCCCCGCTCAAATAAATTTTTAACCAATTTATAAATCCACATCCAAAAATTTAATATTAATTTTAATATCTAAATCCTATGAAAAAATTTGCTTTAGTCTTAACGATGATGCTGCTTGGAGCAGCTGCTTTGTTTGCTCAATCTACAGAAACGGGTTATGTCACTGTAAAGTGGACCCCATGTGATGAATGTTGTAGTCCGATGCAATATTTTGTTGCATATTCAGTCGGGAGAGTTTCTGACAATTCAGAGGTCGCGCATGGTTGGACCGTTGTTTCGGATCAATATACTGAGCATATATTTGAATTCGAATTCCCTTGTGGATCTCCTGGTGAAGACTTCATGGTGTATGCTCGTGTAGTAGCGGGATGTGATTTTGGTGGTCTTAATGAGACAATATGTTGCAGTAATAAGAATCCTGGCGAACCTGCCGATTGTAGTGAATTGATGGAAGGATTTGACATCTGGGTTGAATTGTAATTAAATTAAAAAAAACTAACGTCATAAAGCGAAAACCTCTTCATTTATAGCGTTAGTTTCTTACTTTTTACTTTTTAGAATGAAAACTATCAATTATAAATTATTCTTGTCATTATTCATAGTTTTTGTGTCACTCATCGGAAAATATGTGACAGCTCAAAAAGAAGCCGACAATTGGATTGTAGGGTCATGGGCCGGGTTAAATTTTAATACTGGCAGTCCTGTTATTTGGTTTCCTGTAATCCCTCCACTCACTGATGGATTCAGCAATGGAACTATAATGAGTGATTCGTTGGGTAATTTGTTATTCTGTTCAAATGGGAATAGTGTATGGAATAAACTTGGCGAAGTAATGGAAAATGGAGATAGCTTAAAACCAGGAAAGTGTTGGACTCAGACTGCTGTTGCCTTCCCAAAACCAGGAGAAATGAATCAATACTATCTCTTTACTGTAGCAGGTTGGAACCTTCCGGAAGGAATATATTATTCAGTGATTGACATGTCAAGAAATGGAGGATTGGGTGCAGTCACGGAAGAAAAAAACATTGAACTTCAGGCTGGATTTTGGGCGCATGAAAAGCTATTTGTGACAAAAAACGAGTCTAAAAACGGATATTGGGTTATCTCAAGACTTTATAATGATGACCGATACGTGAGTTTCCTTGTTAATCAGCAGGGTGTTCATACTGAGCCAGTTTATAGTCCAACGGGAATCTTTAGAAAATTTGAAAATTCGGATTCTGGACCTATCAAAATCTCTCCTGATAAAAAGTATCTTGTTGCCGGACATACTATGGGTGATTTGAACTCGGAAGGACGATATCTCCGATCTTTTGAGATTTGTTCATTTGATCCTGAATCTGGCAATATCGACTATTTATACATGATACACAGGAAGCTCCCTGACTCAGACTTAGATTATTACAGCGCTTCAACATGCGAGTTTTCTCCCGATTCAAAATTTTTGTATTTATCTTTTGTCAGGGAGACGGATAGCGCTTTCCTTTATCAGTACGAAATACAATATGTCCAGGATTCTCTGGCATTTGTAAATTCAGCTCAATTGATATCAGCGGAATGTGGTGAATCGCTTCAATTGTCGAATGATGGAAGGATTTATTGTTCCAGACCCCCGGCAGTTGTGCCTAATTATGAGTACTATATGGGTGTGATCGATAAACCTTGGGAAAAGGGAATAAATTGCGATTTTGATCCTGTTGCAATATTCCCGGGTGGACGACAGACCGAATGGCAAACTCCCAACATCCTCCTCGACTATCTTTACCGTTTCGAATGGGAAGGAGATGAATATTGCCAGGGCTCGGCTGTTCATTTTATCCCTCACTTTATTCCCACACCTGACAGTATCCTCTGGTTTTTCGATGAATTTACTCCGGGAAATTATTCAAATGAACTTTCACCAACCTACACTTTTCAATACCCTGGCATTCACGAGGTTGAAGTTGATATCTGGTACCCTACCGGAAGATTTGAACATACTTCCAGGGAGATTGAGATTTATCCCACTCCTCATCCTGACCTGGGTCCCGATTTGTTGATATGCGAAGGGACAGCAGTAACCCTGAATGCAAATTGCGCCGCCGATCTCTATTCCTGGAGCACCAGTCAGTTTGGCAGTTCCGAGATCGTTGTTT
>JALNZD010000105.1 GCA_023229505.1 Bacteroidales bacterium
GACCAGACTAATGATTGATATCAAAGTATCATAAGTTGAACGGTCTACACTGCACGGGGCAACGCTTAAATTTAGTAAGTTATTCTTTGTACGGACTATATTGTTCTATATTTAGGGACTAATGACTGATTCATTCCCTGGTGACAATATAAACGTCTTCGCTGTCGCGCTTCATCATGTATTTTTCCCTCGCGTACGTTTCTATCGTTTCAAGATTGGTCTCAAGTTCATAGATAGCCTTATTATTTTTGGCAATTTCGATCATATAAAACGCCCTCATCCCCTTGATCTCATCGATCCTGGCATTTAATATGCGCTGACGTTTCAAGCTGTTGTTATCAAAAAAGATCATCCAGACAGCAAAAGCCACCAGGGTCAGGAAATACCTATTTATCAGTATTTTGCCGATAAAATGAAGCATAGGGTTATATTTCAGTTATAAAAGTAGGTTTTATTAATTGGCTAAACCAAACAAGGAACTGCAAATTCCTAACTTTCGTTTGTTGAAAACTAAACCCTTCCCCTGAATCGAGGGCATATCATTAGTTGACATTTAATTTTTGCAATAATAGTATACATGTTCTTTTCCATGTGGGGGTCGAAGCTTAAGCATTCCGGCATATCGCCGCGCTCGCCGGTGATGACGTTGTAAGATCCCAGGTAATCCTTGTGGATATAATAAGTGGAAAATGAACACAATTCTGGTAATTTTCAAAAATCAGATGGTTCTTTTTTTTTAAGCTCCTCGATTTCATAAAGCATTTCTCTTATCTTCTCCTTGTAAGGGCAATTGGATGGTGAACAGCTTAACTTGTCCCACAAGTTGTTTCCTTGTGTTAACTGACCCGGCCTTGACTCCAACTACATACAAAACACTTCCCATCAATGGATTAAATGAAAATCCATGAAAAAATTTGGATATTTTCATTTTTCCAAAAAACCAAGTATCTAAATTTTTTTTGAAGGAAGATGAATCAAGATAAGGCGGGAATATCAAGGCTTTTGAAAGGGTTAAAAATGAAAAAGCCCCGATTGAATCGGGGCTTAGTCGACTTCGGCTCCCCGACCTTCGCTATTATCTAAATTTTGAAGGCTGGGTGAAATGGGTGAATTCCAAGGTATTTAAAAGTGTAGTTGAAATGTAAGCCGAGATTAGAGTTAGACTGCCTTCTCTTTATTGAACAAAGATAAGGAGATTCGATGTTTTATCAAATAGCTGAAATAATTTCCCCTTTCCCCGGGTGGGGAAAGGGGTCAGGGGATAGGGGCTGAAACCCCGAAGTTGGCTATTATCTATATTATTTTAGGGATACAAATAATGATAAAAACATAATATTTGTACCTGATTATAAGAACATTTTTGTAATCAAGGTATAAATTAATAGCTAATCGATGTGAAATTATTTTTTTCCCATTTAGCACAGGGATCATAGGCTTCAGAATAATACCAAAATCCAATAATATTATTAAAAGTGTCAAATTTTATTTCAGGAAAGTCTAATCTTAGAAGCTCCTTAATACCTACTTGCACAAATTGGAAACCCTCCATCATTATCTCTTTCCGCGTTTCGTTTGACAAATTTGTATCTAAATCACCGTCAATCTTGAATACAATTTTATTGTGGTCATCAAGTGAAATTGAAACTGGAAATCTTATTTTTCCCATATCACTTATACTATAATTCCCACATGACATTTGTGTAGCAAGTATTTGCAATTTCAAATCAAGGAAATCTTTATATGAAAGTTCTATTTTATCTGATAATTTGGTCTCATCTGATTGGGAATAACAATTAGTGAGAAAAAATGAAGTTAGAATAATTATTATAATTTTCTTCATAAATATTTAAATTATTACTTATGTTTCATCTATTCTTCTTCTATGATTACCCTAAATACCCTATTATTCTTATTTGCGTCTAAAGCTTGGGCACCAATTTGAGCAGCATTTTGATTAGTGACTCTTAAACACCCTCTTGTCCCAACAAGGTTTTGCTGACCTTGTAAAGCATTTTCTCCTAAAACTGTTCCTCCACCATGAATACCAAGTTCTGATCTTTCAGATAATTGCAAATCACCACTTTCTGGATTCAATAAGATAAAATATCTACCTTGTGCAACAAGTTGACCACCAGGCTCTCCTTCAGAATCTTGTACAGGTGTGCCATCAGTATTTGCAAAGGTTCCATCTGGGTCTCGATCCAAAATAGTCGTTACGGTAGCTTCTCCGGTAGGTGTATCTCCATTTCGCTCGCATGGATCTCTTGTTGGGTTTTGTCCACCATTGGTTGTTCCCTTTCCCAATACCTCATTGCCTCCTTCTAATTCAACATCTTGTCCATTTGCAGTTAATGTCATCGTACCTGCTTGTGTCCTATCTTGAGGGAGGCAAACATTCAGAGTATCATATCCAAAGGGATCAATCCAATTAATTGGATTATTGAAACAATAGTGATATGGGTTAGTTTCTGGATGCTTTTCCGCCATCGGATCAACAGAATGCCACCTTCCGATTACTGGGTCATAGAAGCGGGCTCCGTAATCGTACCACCAAAGCTTGGCATCGTCCTGAAGTTCTTTGGAATTATATAATTGGAGGTTGTCAGATGCATTAATTTCTTTTATTTCCAGGCCAAAAGGGTAATAGTCCGTTACCTGCGTGA
>JALNZD010000106.1 GCA_023229505.1 Bacteroidales bacterium
TTTCTCCGCTTTTAATTTTTCGGCATATTTTCTAACTATTTTTTTGGCTTCAATTTTTGACATAATTTTTTATACATTTCATCAACCTCTCTTATGTATTTTGATGAATATTCCTTGGTACAAAGTTTGTAAAACTGCGATTTATATTCAGGATATCTAGCTTTGAGGTTGAATTTATTAACCCCATACAACAAATCCTTAGTGCTATTATCCAATTCCATCCCGGTATGATTATAAAGCTTAACCAGATCGTGCGTGTAGGGAGCATGTTTTTTTGTCTCGTTGACTACTAATGCTTTTAGTATCTTTTCCAACACCATGTGTCCGAAAAATAGACTGCTGGCATAGCGTTTACTTTTCACCAAACTTTTCATCGTATTATAATCATAGGCGGCAGTATCTTGCCAATATTTTACCAGTTTTTTATAATCATTTTTCATGTTAATTTTAACTATATGTGATGTAATAATAACAACAATTAATATAATACTTTATTGATATGGCAAAGTCAATTTTTTATGGCTAATTCGGCCTAGCCAGCACTACCAGCCGGTTTTTGGTGGAGAAGATCGGATCACAGGTAAATATGGTCAGTAGCGGTTCAGCGCTCGGGGCAAGAATGGCAGTCTCGGTCGCCGGCACGATTTTTGTTGAATCTACCAGATAATTATAGACCTTGCCCTGCCAGTTGATTTGGATCCGGTCGCCTTTGACCAGTTTATTTAAAAGAAAAAAAGTCAGGTTGTTGGGCGGCAGGTATTTGAAGCGGTGGCCGGTAATCACGGTGTTGCCGCCCTTGTCCGGCGTGGAGGAGTCCGGCAGGCGCCAGGCGCCGCGGTTAAGACCGTCTTTTTCATTTTTTGATTCTATGATGGGCGCGTTAACGCCGATTTTTGGGATGATAATCCGGTCGCCTGATTTTTTGGGAGTTTCGGACTTGCTTGCACCCGTGGTCGTGGTCGCTGTTTCATAATTCAACGTCTGTGGCGGCAGGAAATACAATTTGGCGTAGGGATAGAGCGGCAAAAAAATTAAATAGACAATCAGGCCTAAAGCTAAAAGCCCTAGCAGTCTGACTAGAGCTTTACTAGCTATGGTAATGATAATTTGCAGGTTCATGATGCCTTATCGTATCTCTTCAATAAAATTCTTAGCGCCAGCAAAGTGATAATTATTGCAACTAAAATGAAAAGTTCGAATAAACTGAAGCCGGTTTCAGCCAGATTATTGCCGTCGGAAGTCGCTGTAATTTTTTCACCCAGAACTGCCTGTTTGGGCGTTGGCGGCGGGATTTCCGGAGTTTGAACAACAACGGTGCCATTGCGGCCGGGTGTAACCGCGACTTCATTGCCGTATTTTTCCGGGGAGGCGGCGGAGAGCGGCCGCAAGTAATAGGTAGTGCCTAAAATCAGTCCGGGGATAGTAACCGAATGGCCGGTGACTTTTGTTGGATCCATCACCGTTGAATAAGCATAGCCGTAATTTGGCGGTAGGGCTAAAGACAGGTCCGGATGCGGAATCGTGTCGTAAATTACTCTGGAAGTGGTGTTTTTATTGGTCAGCCAGGTGATGGTAATTGAAGCATCGGTTGAATTATTGGTTAAGGTCGCGTTTATGTTGGTTAAAATCAAATCGGTAATGTTATACCCGCCGCCACCGCCGCTTGAGCCGCCCGGGGGAGTTGGAGTTTCACCGCCAACCGTTTCCGAGGCTTGAGCGGAAACGGAAATGTCAAAAGACAGGGTTTTATTTTGAAAATTGTTGTCGCTGGCGCTGTCAAACGAAACGGTGTAGTCATATTGACCCGTTTGATAAGCAGAGAGTGAGCCGAGATTGACCACGCCCGCGGTAAAAAAGGCAGACATCGTGCCGGAATAAAGATTGGTTGCGCCTTTATTGATAGTCAGATTCAGCCGATCGCCCAAGCCGCCGGTATTGATAACATTGGCGGCGCTGGTTGTTATAACCAGATTGTCATTTACCTTATTGACAACCTTGACCCATCTGACGACACTGTCACCCGGCACTAGATTGGTTTCGCCGAATAAAGGCGAGTTTTGAAATGAAATATCGGCGATGTTTCCGGCTTGCGCGGAAATCGGATTAAACGTAAAAATCACCGCGGCGATAATCACGGCAAGGCTTAGTATGAATTTTGATTTGAATACTTTCTTCATTGGTTTAATTTTGGTATTGCTCCGTAGGGGGTCAGACCCCTACAAACGGTTTATTATACTCCGGCACCGCTGTCTGTTATGACTGGTGCATCTGGTATGATTATTTCCTGCGGAATCGGGGCAAGCGGTTGGGTGATGAGCGTGGTGTCGCTTGGGTTTGTCGGAGTCGTCGGTTGCTCGGTGGTAGTTGTCGGTTCTGCGGCCGGCTCTGTCGGTTGATCAGACGCAGTAATTTCAGGCGCTGAAATATCCGCGGGCGTAGTTGTAGAGATTTGTTCGGCATCGCTTACAGGGGTTTCAGCCGGAGTTGTGTCCGGGATTAAAGCAGGGTCGTTATCTCCGCCCCCTTGATAAAGGGGGTTGGGGGGATTTCCGCCCGTTTCCGTCGGAGCGATTACCG
>JALNZD010000107.1 GCA_023229505.1 Bacteroidales bacterium
TTTTAAGATGGCCTGAATTTTAATCTTTACGCCGGATTCCTTTAAAAAGTAGTGATAGGCCTCGGCAGTGGTGGCAAAACCGAAGGGCACGCTTACGCCTTCGCTTGTCAGCTTCTGGTACATCTCGCCTAAAGAGGCGTTTTTACCGCCGACCGAGGGAACATCCTTAATTGTCACCTGATCGTAGAACTTGATGAATTTTGGCATAGTTTTCTTTCAAAAATTCGAATATCGAAATTCGAAACAATATTTAAATTAAAATAATAAAATTCTAAACTGTTTATGATTTTGAATTTTAGTCATTAAAATTTGTTTCGGATTTCGGATTTCGTGCTTCGTATTTATATAAATTATAGTTTAATTTTTTTACTCCAATCGTAGACGAAAGGGATTTCCCAGGATTCGCCATTTAATGATTTGACGATGCCTAGCACGCTGACGATGATCAGGGCGAGTGCGAGTACCCAGCCGAGGAATGGAATCCAAGTAAGGAAGGAGAGAATAAATAATATCAGGCCTTGTTTGGCGTGATGTTGCGTAAAGGGCGAACCCTTTGAAACGAGCAGCGGGATCAGGCAGGCGATCCACAGATAAGAAATGGCAGCGGTAATGCGATGCTCGTCCACGTCTTTTTGGTTAAATGCGAGTTTTTTTTCTGACATAAAATAATAAAATAAAAAGTTAGTTTCTACTGGAATAATTATAACACATTTTTTACCCCGTTAGAAATAAGACCCCTTTTTCGTAAGATTATGGCTGTAAAATTTGAAATAATATACAGGCGATTTAGCCAATAAACAATTTCTAACGGGGTGAACTATGATTGACAAAGAAGTTCAAATTAGATAGAAAGATAATGAAGATAGCAAGAAGGAAAGATAAAAGAATGATTATAATCTTTCCATTTTCTTATCTTTTTATTTTTTGTTTATTAAGCTGGAGTGGCCTGCCCGACATGCCTTGACCGTCTTAAATCACCAGGTAGCATTGTTTGCCTGCATCAATTTGTGATGTATTAGGAAGGGGTTGCCGGCGGCAAGTCAAGGCAGGCGGGTGAAACCCCGCACCAAAGCAAAGCTTAGTGCGGGGCAAGCTGGTAGATTCACCCCGCACCTTTTAAAGGTTTATAATGATTTGGGGATGTGGTGAAATTGGTATACCTGCCCGCCAGTGCCTCGTGCCGGAGTGGTGAAATTGGTAGACACACATGCTTTAGGAGCATGCGGAGTAATCCTTGGAGGTTCGAGTCCTCTCTCCGGCACAGGGCTTTGGCAGACGGGCACGCATGCCTTAGGAGCATGTGCCTTATGGTGTGAGAGTTCGAGTCTCTCCATCCCCACAGATTCGAAGTTGTTTAGATCATAAAAAAGGTGCGGGGCAAGCGCATGCTTTAGGAGCATGCGGAGAAATCCATGGGGGTTCAAGTCCTCTCCCCGGCACAAAATAAAAAATCCTTCTATCAAATCGCCGAGGAGGATTATTATTTGCTCAGTTTTTAATAATTCGCTAAAATAATGGTAATAGTTTTCGGCGAATTAGCCCGAGCGGGCTATTTTTATTTATCTCAATGAATAAAACGCAAATAATTATTTTAGCGGGCGGTAAGGGTACGCGCATGCAAACGAACGGATCAAAGGTGTTGGTGGAAGTCGGTGGTGAGCCGATTATTTTTCGCCTGCTTAAAGTAGTTGAAACTGTTTGCCCCAGACCAACGATTATTGTCGGCTATCAGGGTGAAGAGGTGATTGAGGCCACGGAAAATAAATATCATTATGTCTGGCAGAAAGAGCAGCTCGGCACCGGACACGCAGTCGCTTGCGCCAAGGCCGAATTGGAAAATAAAGAGTTTGAACGCATTGTGGTCTTGCCTGGCGATCATCCGCTGTTAAGCGAAGAAACTCTCATAAAATTAATCGCGGCGCATGAGCAGTCCGGCGCAATTTTAACCTTGATTACCGGGCAGGTTGAAAGTTTTGACGGAGATTTTGCCGCTTTTTATAACTTTGGCCGAATTATCCGGAACGGCGACGGCTCGGTTCTGCGCATAGTGGAACTTAAAGATGCGAGCGAGGAGGAGAAAAAAATTACCGAAGTAAATCTGGGCTATTATTGTTTTAAGCCTGGCTGGCTTTGGCAAAATATTGAAAAATTGAAAGATCATAACCAAGCCAAGGAATATTATTTGACCGACCTGGTGGAGCTCGCGCGCGAGCAGGGGCAAAAAATTCAGGCAAATCTAGTTGATAATATTGTTGAAGGCTTCGGCATCAACACACCCGAGCAGCTTATGATTGTTGAGAAATATTTAAATAAATAACCTATGCATTTAAACAAAAAAGCGTTTGTTTTAATCCTGTTCTTATTTTCAGGATTTTTTTATTGGTCGTTTGCCAGGGCGCAAACAGCCAGCGTAGTGATCAACGAAGTTGCCTGGATGGGGACGGCGGAGAGTGCAAATAATGAGTGGTTGGAATTAAAAAATCAAAGCGAGGCGGAAATAGATTTGGCGGGCTGGATTTTACGCGCGAGTGACGGTA
>JALNZD010000108.1 GCA_023229505.1 Bacteroidales bacterium
GGTGTACGAATTGAACAACCTGATAATAACTGGGTGGGCTACTGTCCGGCGGAGTATGCGGGTTGTAATGAATTAATTGATCCAGTCAGCAGTTTTGCCGTCAATCTGTTCTTTAACGGTGATTTTTCTCAGAACATTGACACGACGGACGAACCGGAACGGGATGGCTGGGATTTAAATCGCCAGCAAACCAAGATCGAGCCTAACACGCTTTATCGTTTAGCGGCGCAGGATCCTGTTGTAGGCAATAGTCTTAGTATTAGCTGTAATAGTGCGTTGTATTTACTTAGTCCGGTTGCCAATCGGTTGAGTTATTCGGGTACAACCGTTACTCTGTCTGTACTGACCACGGATCAAACAAGTTTGCTCTTTTTCTCAGGTTATAGCGATAACTGCACCAGCGCTATCACCTCGGTTAATCCTGGCAACACCAAGGTCGAACTCAAAAAAGCAGCGATTGATTATCAATTAAAACAAGAGTTAAAAACCAGTGAATGCAATGGCGTGGTTAACTTTAACGACGGTTGTGTATTATTCAATCAGCGGAGCCAGAGTGGCAGCGCAGTAAAAAATGTAATTTATGATGCCGACACTTCTTTAAATACGCCCAATGCTTCGGCGCCAATTTCAGAAAATGATTCCAATGTGTTATTAAAAGTGACGCCGGATCGTATTTGCGATAAGTGGTTAGCTTGCCGCAGTAAAATCGTATATATTAACGACTCCGGCAAAGAAGAAAGTTATTGCTCCGACATCGGTCTTTGCAACAGCGTTGACGATAAGGGTAATTGCGATAATTTCTTGATTGCCAATAAAACTTTTTCTCCAGCCACAGTTGGTAACATCAGCAATATGGACGGCTACAACAAGGTCGGTTTTGATTGGGGCAGCACCAGGTTGGAGGGCTATTATAATTTTAGTAAAATGAAACAGACCGGCGAGGTGGCAAATTTGCCAAACAGCAGTTTTGAATTCAGCAGTGCAAGCGGTTTTCCTTTAAGCTGGCGATCCGAAGGAGCCGCTTGGACTATGAATGTTTCTAAGGTAATTTATTCTCCTTATGAGACTCAGAAGGAATGTTTGAATATCGATTGTGGCACCTATGTGCCGGATGGAGCCGCCTTCTTGCGTTTAGGCGCGGGCTTCAGTATGGCTTCCGAATTGTTTGATGTGATTAATAATTTGGAATATGTGTTGAATGCGCAGTTGAATACGGTTAATTTAGCCGGAGCGCGCGCGCGGGTGACTTTGGAACAGAGAAACAGCACCGGATCTACGCTGATATCAAATTTCTTGGAACTTGATTCGGGTAAAGCCTGGGAAAAGAAGCTTTTAAGAATAAGAATGAATGCCGCTACTTCCAAGATTAAAATTATTCTTTCAACTGCGGGCTTTGGTACGGCGACCGGCACCGGTAATGCCTATTTTGACGATATTAATATTATGCCAGCACTAGAAACATATGATTTAACACCGACCGTAACTAGCGACTCAAATTATTGGTACACGCCGCAATCTTGCAGGCTCTATCCAGAAAGCGATGCTTTATCCTGCAGCTATTTTAATGATTCTGGTGTCATTGAGATGGGTTGGCCGGGCTATTGTTTGGAGTATGATCGCGCGCCTGGCTCGCAGGATGCTTGCCTCTTGTGGTGGCCGGTTGAAAAAGTTAAGGGCGACGGCGTGTATGAGGGCGCCGGCTATCAGGGGCGCTATCCGGTTTATTATTGTACTGACAGCGAACCGATGAAGTTTTTGGAGTATCGGCACATTTCATATGTTGGTTGTGCCGGATGTCGAGGTGAGGGTTGTGATGACAGAATGCCGCCAGCGCCAGCGGGCTATAATCTGATGCCCTATGGATCTTGCGGCAGTTGCACCTTAGGCGGAGACAGGGATCAGTGTTGGTATGTTCCAAATGGAGTATCGTCCAGCAATTTAGACGGATCTGCGAATGCGCCATTCAGCGGAACCTGGGGAACAGATGGTTGGTATACATATGACGGTACTTTATTTGCACACAACTATACCATCAGCAGTTCAACCAATGCTCAGACTGCCTATTTATGTAACGGGGCAGCCACCTGCAATTATTCTACAGATTTGATCAAATCAGAATTCAGCCTAACTTTCTTTACTACGGAAGCAGCCCTTAAAACCATGATGGGCTTGGCCGATACTTTAGATCTGGTCGCTAATTCGCCTCTTTACTGCACGGAATTAATCCAAACCGTCACCCAGGCCGGACAGAATAAATACTGGAGCGGCCGGGTGTACGAAGGCAGTTCATATATTGAGAACTGTTATGCAAATGGAACCGCCGGCGCTACTACCAACTGTCTCTATTCAGCAGACTACAAACCGTTTGGCTCAATCGTTTATCCAAAACCGTCAAACAATCCTTACGAATGGGACAGCAAGGGCTATGCGGGTATCCAACCGCTTTATTATGAAGCGCCGGATACGAGCGGCAAAGCTCCGTATCAACCGCGGATGGGTGAATTACATCAGCAGTCAGAACTA
>JALNZD010000109.1 GCA_023229505.1 Bacteroidales bacterium
GCCCTTTTTCTTATTCTATATACTGGTATAAGAATCAAATGGAATTATTTTTGAGCAACAAAAAAATATCGCTTATTTTTTAGGCTTGGTCGGTGAAACGCCGTATCCCCATATACTTGAAAGTGCGAAAAACCCGTCTCCGAAAGTATTTTTAATATTGTTTTGGGCGAATAATAGAATTCCTCGTGCTGTTCAGTAAAGACAACGGCGGTGCCTTTTTTTGTCGGTTTCTGAATTTCAAAAATGGCTTTCCAGTGTCTCGGATAAAAATAGTTATTCCAAATAACGATCGTGCTGTCAAATTTGAATGTTCTCGTGTTCTTAATTAGTTTTTTGTTCCAGGCAAACGCTTTTTCACCGTTTAAGTCAAACAACAGACATCCTTCTTCCCTTATTTGGTTATAAAAATTTTTAAATATCTGCCTCAGTTCGGCTACCGTGCTGGTATAGTTTAGTGAATCGAAAGCACAAACGATCAAATCCGCCCGTTTTTCATCGGGAAGACAAAAATCAAGAAATGATTTTTTAATAAATTTAATATGCGGATATTTTTTTCTGGCAATTTTCAGCATTTCAGCAGACCGATCAAAGCCGATCGCCGGTCCAAGTGAAGCAAGCAGATTTGTAAGCCGCCCGGTTCCGCAACCAGCATCAACTATAAGCGATGGATTGATTTTCTTGCGTCGCAATACTTTCTCCGCAAACTTATACCATTTACAATACCAAAGATCAGGTATCAATAAATCGTAATATTTGGCAATATGTTTATATGGTTTTTCCATAGCTATTATAAGTATAAAAGAAAAAGGGAAAGAAAAAAAGGGCAACTTCGCGTTTATTACGCTGGGTTGCCCTGAGATTATTTGAGTCATTTTGTTTTGACGCCTTTTCTGACATGGCCGGGTTGATAGGATGTATTATGAATCCGTGAAGATGTCTTCGACTTCTGCTGAACCGCGAACAGAAAAGCCGTATTTCTCAAAAAGCGGAGCAACGACCTCTTTGTGAAATTTAATTACTTGCGCACAAGCATATTCATCCTTGGCGCGTATATCTCCGGTGAGCCGATGCGCAACTGCCCGGCACCCGGTTCCGCAAATTGCTAATGATGGACAATCCCTACATTCACTGACTTCCGCAATCTTCATCGTTTTTACCGACTGCATCTTATTGCTGGTCCAGATTTGGTGAATAGGAATTTCACGAATGTTGCCCGCCACGATGTAATCAAAATAACCGCAAGGGGTAACATCACCGTTAGCCTTAATGGAGCAGCGGTTTTTGTGGTAGAGGCAGGCTATGTCGCCGGGTTGATACAACTTGATCTTTTTATAGACTATTTCGGTCCTGAAAAGCAATTCGAATTCCACCTCGATTGGAGCCGTAAATCCCTCGTTGCTGACCGTAACGTCCTGAAGGTGGATGTCGAGCAGTGCTGCGTAAGCCGCGAGCACGTTGTCCCATTGTGGTTTCAACGCCGGTTGTGTTTCTTTATATCTCCCGATTGGCTTAGGAACCGCAATTCTCCATTGAGAAACATTCATTCGTTTCAGCAGCTGATACATCGCGGGAAGCTCGCTCAAATTCTTCTGGTGCAAACTCGTATTTATAGTAACGGGAACGCCCGCGCTAGCGAACATTTCAATCGCTCTGATCGCGGCGGCGTGGGTCACGTTGCTGTTTATATCTCCGCCACGGATCATGGAGTGGGAATATGGCGTTAAACCATCTAGGCTGATATAGATCCGGGTGAATTGCGGCAACGACGAAATAAATGAGACGAAATCCTTCTCGATTTCCAGGCCGTTGGTAAAAAACGAGCCTAAACGCATGTTGCGCGCGACAATTCCTTCAATTATTTTTCTGATATCATCTCGAAGAATCGGTTCTCCGCCGGTTACGGCAACGTCTCGCACATTCATTGCCGCCAAATCATCAAGCACTGCATATATTTCATCAAGCGATAAGTCCTTGCCGCGCTTCTCCTTATAAAAATCGCTGACATAACAATGGTGGCATCGGAGATTGCATAGCGACGTGATATCAAAAAGGACCCCTTCAAGATATGGGTTTACAGAAGGTAGATCAACGATGCGTTTTTGCGGGCTCGCAAGCGATTCAAGACATCCCTCTGTTTCCAGTTTCCCTACGAATGTCGTGACGATTGCCCGGCTTTCTTCATCAAACTCCGAAAGAATGTCGTTCAGGGTTCTCGTACCATCCAGCAGAAAAACCAACTCGGCCTGTTCTGCATCCAGAAAAAATTCCTCTGCAGTCTTATTGTCAAACAGGCACCGGAACGTATCATACTTTAGCACCCGGAAATTATCCCGCAACCTGAGATATCCCGTCACGCGTCACCTCCTTTTTAAAGGTGGGAGTGAGCCGGCACAGCGGCTCACTCCCGTCTCGCGTTACTTGTTGTTGTTGTTCAGGGTTGCCTTCATGTTGACCACCCGACGTAGAGGAGCCAGTGTGCCGGTCCTGAGCTTCTTCATGC